>JAFGAP010000232.1 GCA_016933635.1 Kosmotogaceae bacterium | reverse complement strand
TGGGTTGTGAATTCTCCTCCAAGATGATTCTTCAGGTATTCCTTTCCGAAAGAACTGTTCAACCTTTCAATCTGATCTGTCGCTCTCGTATCTATTCCGTATAGGATGGCGTTGTATAGGGGCCTCAATTCATTGTCAACAGGAACGAAAGTTCCACAAACTGAACTGATGCAGAGAGCTTCGATCTTTTTCACATCGGTGTCTAGGCAGATAGATCCCAGTGCCTTCCTGAAGCCCAACCACCAGTTTTTTTCTGCCTCTACTTCAAAGAAACCCTCTTCCGGGCTTACGACAACACTTTCAACCCTGGATTTCCGAATAATGTTTCCCTTTTCATCCAGCAAAGTTGCCTTTATTGAAGAAGTCCCCATGTCCACGCCAAGATACAAAACACTCACCTCAATCAAGAAATAGACGCCCGTCTTCACGGGCGTCTGTGTTTTTCAATTACTCTGGAAGATTCGACTTGTCAATTAATGGAGCATCCGCGTATATTATCTTTCTTCCGGCCGCTTCTGCTGGGTCCATTCCCTGAACGATCTTGTCGATTATTTCTGCAGCCGTTGATGCCATACCTTCGAAGGGTTGAGCAACCGTGGCCGTCATATTGCCGCTTGCGATTCTTCTAAAGGTTTCTTCATTTCCATCGGCTCCGACTATCAGGGCGTCTGTTATTCCGTATTCAGTGAGGACATCGGCCGCAGCATAAGCTAGCTGATCAAAAGCGCACCAGACACCGTCAATTTCATCCCCATACTTGAGGGCAAAGGTTTCCATTGCAGATCTGGTATCGTCCATGAATCTTGCGGACGCTACAACGCTGTATTCTGCCAGAACGTTTATTCCCGGGTATTCTGTTAGAACTACATCTAGAACGGATCCTCTTCTTCTGGTCCCGTAATGCTTCACAAACTTGATGACGATTATGTCGCCATTTCCTCCCAGAGAATCCATGAGGTAAGTGGACATCTTCGCTCCCATAACGAAATTGTCTGAAGTGATGTCCGCAACTACTCCATCGACATATCCGGAGTCGATCGTAATAACGGGGATTTTAGCGTCAAACGCCTTCTGAAGAGCGTCAATAACAACATTTGGATGACCCATTGCCAGAACGATTGCGTCTACTTTCATCTGGACCAGATTCTCGATCTGAGTTGACTGTGTTTCATCCGATCCCATTGAATTCAGCTGGACAAGATCCCAGCCCTTTTCACCGCAAATTTTCGCAAATTCATTCAGAACTCTTGCCTGTGATTCAGAAGAGAAATTCGTCGCAATGAAGCCAATCTTCACTGCAAGCATCGATGCTGAGATCATAATCGTTACTAATAGAACAGCAAACAACCTTTTCACTTTAATTGCCCCCTTTATTTTCCTTCCAGCTTCTTTGCTTGGATGGAAGTTATGGTAACCGAAAGAATTATTATTGCTCCCTTTGTAATGTCCTGCATGTAGTAGGGCGCCCCTGCCAACGTCATCCCGTTGTTCAAGACACCTATCATAAGAGCCCCAATAAATGTTCCAAAAGGGCTGGCCCTCCCCACGCTAAGAACCGTCTCTCCAAGAAGTGCCGCAGCGAAGCCGTCCATCATGAACCCCGTAGCTCCTTCAGGATTGGCCGCACCAAGTTTTGATGTCAAAAGAATTCCGGTGAATGAAGCGGCCATGCCAGAGAGAACTAAGGCGAGAATCTTGTACTTATCCGTATTTACGCCTGCCAATCTAGCTGCCATTTTGTTCGCCCCAGTGGCCTGCATGTATTTGCCAATCTTCATGTTATTTATCATCAAATGCGCGGCGAATACCACTATGAGCATTATTACCACAAGTGAGGGAATAGGCCCTATATCGCCCCTACCCAACGCAAGAAAGGATTCCGGCATCTTGCCGTAGAAGGAAACTCCCTTTGTGTATGCATATATCAGTCCAGTAGCGATTATCCCCGTTGCCAGAGTGGTTATGAGAGAGGGGATTCCAACCTTTGTAACAAGCAATCCGGCGACTATTCCAAACGCCGCTCCAACGGAAAGCGATATGATGATTGCTAGGAGGGGGTTCATTCCAGAGATGATCAGTCCAGCAGCTATAACGCTTGTAAGACTTGCTACGTGGGCGAATGATAAGTCGAGTTCCCCAACTATGAGACACATCGTGAAGCCTTCGGATATTATTGCGAGAAGCGCAATCTGTCTCAAGATGTTCAGGAGGTTTCTCACCTGAATAAATCCAGAAACGAATGAAGCAAAAACCACAAATACGGCCATCAGAGCGATAATCGTGCCGAACTTCGTTAGGAATTGCTGAAAATGAATCTTATTCTCTGTCATGACTTCTTCTCTCCTATCATCAAGGC
>JAFGAP010000231.1 GCA_016933635.1 Kosmotogaceae bacterium | reverse complement strand
TTTCGTATCTTTCATCCGGAGTAAATGCAAGAAGCACTTACCCGGAGTTATCACTCACAAGCAAATGCTTCTGTTGTTATAATAATAGGAATATGCATTTATCCAGGAAAACCTGAAGTCAATCATTTACTCAACTCCCCGCTGGTATGAAAGGATTCTACACTTTTGTCTTCTACCATGTCAAATCCTAAAGCTACAAATCGATCTCTAATTCGAAGAAGTCTTGGCTTACAGGTTACAATCACAAGTAGAGATCATTACTCGCCGGAAGAAACCCCCGTTATTTCTGTCTCTCGTCAAAGACTATCTAACCTTTGTCAAGTATTCCTGATCTACAATGTACTCTCTAAAACCCAGAGCGCGAGAAACCTTGAGCGATCCATAGTTCAAGACGTTATGCCTGTACTGAATTAGTTTTTTGTTGATGACAGCCCACTCACTCGCTCTTGAACCAAGAGCCTTGCCCAGACCCAACTCTCTGAAATCAGGCATCGTAATTATACCGATATCTGCAATTTCATCCCAGACAATTATGCTGGAAACCGCAACGATTTCGTCTTCGTACAGGGCTCCGAAAACGGCAACATGATCAAGCTCTACAAACCCCTCGGCCAGATCCTCCCTGGTGCACTGATTTCTGAAACGATAGAAGGCCGTTCTATCTCCTTGATTGAGCCTTCTTACCGTGAAATCGACAGGAGGGTAAAAAGGAACGTAATTTGAAGGATTAAGATATTTTATTGAAGTCTTCTTTGAAAGAAGAAACGAATCTCGAATCAAATCGGCCAGATAGCCACCGGGATTTTCATCCTTGGTTTCAAAAGACTTGAAAACATCTTCCAGCAAGGGATCGTATAAGATGACCGTCTGCCTTTCAAAACTCAGTTGCTCGATCTCGCCCTTCCCCCTCCTACTCTCATCGGAAAAAAAGAAATGCGTTCCAAGAAAAAATCTATCGGATGAAAAACCCAATCGTTTTGACCATGCTTCAAGTATTGCCCTTTTCAGATCTTCCTCTCTCAATTTCCTTTCCTCCATTTCTTCAATCCAGCCATCAAGGTTAGGAATTCTTCGCGCAAAAAAACCGACCTAAGTCGGTTTCTATCAGTTCACACTGGAATCACCATAATCAGACCAAATGCTATTTCAACAAGAAGGATAATAAGATTGGTGAACGTGAAGGACTTGTCCACGAACACCGATAAAATACGCGTTGCAGCTATGAACAAATATACTGTCCCCAGAAAAATGAAGGCAATCGTTGAGCCCAGGAGGATTATTGGGGCCACTCCCAGCCCGATAAAGGTTCCACCCATAATTGTCTTTACCTCGGTTCTCCCTCTCGAATTGCCAGTCGAGAACTCGGCAAGTTTCGCGTAGGATTCCGGTCTCAATACTATGTACACACCGGTTACGGCAGTTAGTACAGCAACTATAAAACGAATAATGGTGAAAGCTATTTCCATCGCCCCCTAGATTATAGATACATTTTAGCAATTATTTATGTACCGTAGTATTACCTGCGGATAAAGAACACCCTGAAAAATGTGACGAGATAAACAAGGTTGCTCCAAATGGGGGTAAACAACGAGATTGCAATACCCAGCAAAGGAACAATTACGTGAAAGATATAGACCTTTCTATAGTAGATCAAGTTTGCATCATCTATTGCATCTTCACCGATCAGATTTCTGTTCTTCATAAGATACTGCCACTGAACAAGAGCAATGATCTCAAGTGCAAGGATATTGAGGTGGAAGAGCAACTCTGCAAATTCAAACTCACCGTAATCTCCCAAAAGGGAAGTGGTGAAAGGAATCGTCGTCACGAAGAAGAGATTGAGCATATTCAGCCAAAGGTGCCTGTAATCGGTCTTATTGAGAATGTGTGTTCTCCTTATCGTCGAGATCCAGATCGATCCGATAACGAAGAAAGATATGAAGTAACTCAGAAACTGATAGCCCTTGCCCATGACGTTCTGAACAAGTTCGCTTTGACTCGTAACCTGACTTCTGTTTGGTACTTCGAGCGATAGGACAAGAATAGTCATGGCAATGGCAAAAACACCATCGGTAAGTGCCTCCAGCCTGTTAATACGTATTTCCGAACCGGGGCTTTCTTTTTTCAAGATAACTCCATTCTAATAGGCTATACCAACTCTCTTCTGAGAGTACTCAGAGGTGAACAACTGTTTGAAGGCAAATTCAGCAACATCCTGAATCGAAATCTTCGCTCCATTTTCGGGAAGGAAATCGGCAGAAACCCTGTAGCTCTGATTGCCCTCCGAAAAAGTCATGAACGGAGGACATACGACAACCCAATCTAACTCAGAAGTCTTGAGGATTTCGAATGCGTCCAGAAATTCTCTTGAGGATTTCTTCAGGTACTGAGGATAGTTGGGAGAATCGAGCCTTAGCTCTCTAGGGGAAAGCTGAAGAATCCCGGAATTCGCGATAGTGACTATCTTGTTTACTTCGGTATCTCTTGCGCCATTTACGATATTTCTCATAGCGACTGCCAGGGTATCGTTGACACTGCCCGAATTGTCTGGACCGAGGGCACTGATTATTGCGTCCTGACCTCTTATTGCGTCTCTTACGCTCTGGCTGTTGAAGACGTCGCCCTGGAAAATCCTCAGATTCTCTTTCCTCACTGTCAACTTCGACACGTTACCAACAAAGATAGTGACTATGTGATTTTCATCCAAGGCCCTATCTAGAATGACCCTCCCTACTCTTCCGGTACCACCAAAGATAATTATCTTCAAGGCAGTCTACCCCCTTTCAACTATCTCTATCACAATAATATAGTCTCTCATGTCCAAAACCAAATGGATATAGTGAATGCGAACCCAATACTGGAAATCGGGAAGCCATTCATTCTAGACATGAGGCTCGTGATCATCCCTTCAATTATACATCGACCTAAATCGTCCTAATTAATTATGAGCACAGTCCCAAATCGTTGCTCTCTCAGCGGCCCCAAAAACGACATCCGGGCTGAATTCGGTTATAATTAATCTATCACAGGCTACTACGGAGGTAATGACTTTGACTCTTATCGATGTAGGTCGCTTTTTTACAATTCTGGGAATAATCGGGCTAGTAATTTTGACGCTCTGCCTCGCTGGATTCGACGGCTATGAGAGCAAGACTCTCTATGCCGGGGATTCGGGAAAGGGTTTTGCCAACGTCTCACTCAGGTCAGGCCAGCAGCTTATAGCACGAATTAACAAAAAAGTTATGATCGGCAATAATGCATATCTGGTAGTGGAAAGGAATGGGAAAGAAGCCGCAAGTCTCGTTGATGATTGGGAACAAACAAAGAGTGAGTTGATCTTTGAAGGCGATGGGGAATACAATCTGAAGGTCATTTTCGAGGATCCTTCTGCTGACAGGAGAAACGCTGAGATTCAGATTAAATGGTTGATCGCGAATTGATGAAATTCATTGTGATCGATTTTCGGGAGTAGTAAATGAGTGAAGCCGAAGCAGTGAAGATGAGCAATAACGGGCCGGTAACTACGAAGAGTCTTTTCTCCGATCTTAAACAACTTGGAGTTAAAAGGGGAATGGTACTGCTAGTACACTCTTCCCTGAGCAAATTGGGCTGGGTCTGTGGCGGTGCTGTTGCAGTAGTGAAGGCACTTGAGGCGATTCTGGACGAGGACGGGACACTGGTTATGCCGGCTCATTCCGGAGATCTAAGCGAACCATCGAACTGGTCAAATCCCCCCGTTCCGGAGACCTGGTTCGACGCAATAAGAAAGACAATGCCGCCCTTCAACAGGGCCGAAACCCCCACCAGAGGAATGGGTGTAATCTCCGAGACCTTTAGAAAGATGAAGGGTGTCGTCAGGAGCGATCATCCTCAGGTTTCTTTTACAGCGCGAGGGAAGAGAGCCTCTTACATAGTAAATAACCACGAACTGGAGTTTGGAATGGGAGAAGGATCGCCTCTTGCCAGATTGTATGACCTAAATGCCTATGTTTTGCTTCTTGGGGTGGGCCATCGTAATAATAGCTCTCTGCATCTTGCAGAGTACCGAGCCGATTTTCCATCTAGAAAGCTTTGCAAAGATGGGGCTCCTATAAGTGAAAACGGAAAGAGGGTCTGGAGAGAGTTCGTCGACTATGAGCTCGATACGGATGACTTTGAAACGGTAGGAAAGGCTTTCGAAGAAGCCTCCCCAACAATTGTCAATAGGGGAGTAGTTGGATATGGAAAAGCAGTCTTGATTCCCCAGGTAGAACTGGTAGATTTCGCTGTCGAATGGATGACAGAACACAGAAAATGAGACTGTGAGTCATTGAAATTTCATTAGAAAGATGGACCGATCTACCTCGATTTGAAGAATAGTTTATAATTTAGGAGATATAGGGAAGGAGGAGAAATATGACCAAACTTGTACTGGTAAGACACGGAGAAAGCACATGGAACAAAGAGAACCGTTTCACCGGCTGGACCGATGTTGATCTCTCCGAAAAGGGCAGAGAGGAAGCAAAGAAAGCGGGGAAGGTGCTGAAAGCCGATGGATACGATTTCGATCTTGCATACACTTCAGTTCTGAAGCGAGCAATACGAACCCTGTGGTACATAATGGACGAAATGGACCTAATGTGGATTCCGGTGATCAGGGACTGGAGACTGAACGAGAGACATTATGGGGCCCTTCAGGGCCTTAACAAAGCCGAGACCGCCGCAAAACACGGCGAAGAACAGGTGAAGATCTGGAGGAGAAGCTATGACATTCAGCCGCCTGCGCTCGAAGAAAGTGACGAGAGGTTTCCCGGGCACGACCCGAAATACAGGTCTCTCTCAGACAAAGAACTTCCCAGAAGCGAATGTCTTAAGGACACAGTAGCAAGATTCCTGCCACTTTGGAAAAATGAGATATCCGCAGATATAAAGTCTGGAAAGAAAGTGCTAATAGTAGCCCATGGAAACAGCCTTAGGGCACTCGTCAAGTATCTTGACAATATCCCCGATGAGGAGATCGTAGGACTGAACATTCCGACCGGAATTCCTTTAGTCTATGAACTGGATGACGATCTAAAACCAATAAAGCACTACTATCTGGGCGACCCTGAAGAGATTGCAAAGGCACAACAGGCCGTCGCAAATCAGGGGAAAGCAAAGTAATATTCTTCAACAAAAAAAAGAGAAGCTACCCTGAGGGTAGCTTCTTGTATTCTTGCTTCTCTTTATTCCTTTCTTAAATTCATTAGAGCGTTTTCAGCCGCCAGAGTTAGGGGATAGGTAGTAGGAGCGGCCGTAAGCAGCGGATGGGAACCGATCTGCATCGTGAGGAAATCGTTCACGGTTATTCCTTTCTGTAGACCGAGACCGATAATGTTGACCATCTCTCCGACACTCTTTCCGCCTGCCATCTGCGCTCCAAGAAGAATTCCACTCTCCTTGGAGAAGATCATCTTGACAAAGATTTCCGACTTGTCGGGAAGCGAACCGGGATGCCTGTCTATTCCCTTTGCAATGCCAACCACGTAATCAAAATTCTCCATCTTTGCCGTGCACTCAGTAAGACCTGCGGCGGCGACCGTCAGACCGGCCACTGAAGTGGAAAACACTCCAAGATTTCCGTGATTCTCCCTTACCATCTTGAGGCTGAAAAGATTCGAACCGGCAACTCTTGCCTCAAAAGCAGCTGTGGAGGCCAGCATCAGTCTACTTGGTTTTCTCGTGAAGAAGCACTTGTGTTCGACGCAGTCACCGGCGGCAAAAACATCTTGAACACTGGTTCTCATGTATTCATCGGCCCAGATTCCACCTGTCACGCCCCTGTGAACGGGGATGTTTTCAAGAAGCTTCACGTTTGGTCTGTAGCCTATTGCAAGTATTACCATATCTGCTTCGATCTCTTCACCATTGTCAAGTACGACTCCGGAGACCTTGTCTTCGCCTTTGATCTCACAGAGCTTCATACCGGTCCGCAGTTTCATGCCTTTCTTCTCAAGTCTTTCGCTTACCATGGTTCCAAATTCCTTGTCAAAGGCCGCCATCAGTATCTGGTCAACGGCCTCGATCAGATAGACTTCCTTTCCGTCGGAGAGGATCTCATCTGAAACCTCAACTCCTATAAAGCCTCCACCAACGACTACGACTTTCTTCGCCGATTTGGCGGCAGCGTATACACTCTTCAGATACTCTTTATCCTTGGCTATGGTAAAGACACCGGGAAGGTTACTGCCCTTTATTGGAGGAAATATCGGTTGTGAACCCGTTGTGATAACCAGCTTCTCATATTCGATAGACTCCCCACCGGAGAGCTTAACCCTTTTTGAATCAGTGCTGATCTCATCGACTTCATCGAAAATGAAATCGATTCCCAGATCCTCAGCGCCTTTTATGGGCATTGTATTGGCATCTACAGTCGGAAGAGTATGGAATATGTAGGGAATTCCACAGGGCACGACTCCCTCGCGTTCCCTTCTAATAACAACAATGCTCTTGTCTGGATAGGTCTTCTTTGCCGTTGTCGCCGTGACTATACCGGCGGGACCTCCTCCCACTATTACTACGTCCTTTTTCATGTAACACCTCCAGATAGGATGAGATATATGCTCAGAACATATATTATATTAACACACTTTACGTACTAGAATGGAGGGGGAGGGCGAAAAATGGGTCTGGCCGAAAGAGTCATGAAACTTGGCAAAAAGCTGTTCAGAATACAGGACGTGAACGGCAGCGGCCCGATGGCCTTCGTTTCGTCTCCCGGTCTGTATATTCACGTACCATTTTGCCCGGAGTTTTGCAGCTTCTGCCCCTACAACAAGATCAAATACGACTTTAAATTGACAAACAGATACCTAGCGGCTTTGAAGCGCGAATCCGATCTACAAAAAAATGCACAATTCAGTTCCATATACATAGGAGGCGGAACACCTTCCTATGACCTGGACCTTCTAAAGGGAGTCGTATCTCATTTCAGGGAAATGACGAATGGCGAAATCGCTCTTGAAATCCACCCGGCAGATGTTTCCATTAAGAGGCTTGAAGAAATAAGAGAGACTGGCGTTAACTTCGTCAGTCTGGGGATACAATCCTTCGACGATTTCACTTTGAACTCTATGGGGCGAAGGAGACAGGATTCCAGCGTTTCGCATAGTTCGATAGCCAAGACTACTTCGGCGGGCTTTGACTTTGTAGACGTAGACTTGATCTTCGATTACCAGCTTGCGCGGAGAAGAATCGTTGAGGATCTTGAGACAGCTATTTCTTACGGCCCGGAACAGATATCAGTCTATCCAATGATGCGTTTCGCAGACACGGCCTACAAAAACACTGAGAACGATCCCGAGAAGGAACTCGAAATACTGGAAGAACTTGAAGACGTCGCTCTCTCAAAAGGATATACTAGAGACTCGCTCTGGACCTTCAAGAAGAGAAACGAAGGGAGAAAATACAGCTCTGTTTCACGCGAGTTCTTTATGGGAATTGGCACGAGCGCCTCTTCCTTTAATGGAAAGGAGTTTCGAACCAATACCTTTTCTCTCGATGAGTACTTCTCCTTTGTCGATTCCGGGAAGCTTCCGGTCAGTAAGACGATCAAAATGGGTAAGTTTTCGGCGATTCTCTATTACTCTTTCTGGGCGCTTTACGGTGGTCGACTAGATCTTCGCCTTGTCGAGGAACACTTCGGAAGGCTTCCGCTGAGGATGAGATATCTCCTTCACTCCGCAATAGCAAGAGGATATCTCGAAAGAGCGAAGGACGTAATAAAACCTACCAGAATTGGCACGAGAAAACTGCACATAGTAGAAGAGTGGCTAACCTATAGCTTCATCGATCGCATATGGAGCGATTTGAGAAGCAGAGCGAGAGATCACTCTGTTTCGGGCGAATCAGTACTGTAGAAGCTTTCAGGATCTTCGAAAGAGAATTTGCCTGCCTTGCCCGCTGCGACCTCTCTGAGAAAAGTGTGAGCTCCTCTGGTTGTGTCGAGTGCTCCCTGTTTGGCAAGATAGTTTCTTCTTCTGCAGAACTTCTCGATAAACTCTTCTTCATCGGAGAATTTCTCACCAAGGTAATCCTCTAAGGAATCCTTCCCGTACCTCTCAACAACTAGGGCAAGTACCCTTTCAAAGGCATCAAGAGGATCAAACTTCTCGTACGGTAGGGAACCGACCGCAAGAAGCTTCGTCGTGATGTGTGGAGATCTGAGATCTGAGTATAGAATCCCCGGCGTGTCGAGAACTGCTATGCTCTCTGAAACGTTTATCCACTGGACCCCTCGCGTTATTCCCGGCCTATTTCCAACGGCCAGTGATTTCTTGCCTTTGAGTCTGTTGATAAATGTCGACTTTCCAACGTTGGGCATTCCTACAACCATAAACCTCTTTTCATAGAATCTGCTTTTCAATAACGGTACTATCTCTCTTATTATGAATTGCTTTGCGTCGGTCGATCTCAGCGAGGCCTCGACAACGCCGCTTCCCTCAGACTTGAAATGCTTTCTCCACAATGAAGTGATCTTCGGATCGGCGAGATCTGATTTGTTTAGAACGACAATACGCTGTTTCTTTTGAAACAGTCTCTCTGCTTCATAGGCTCTGCTCGAAAGAGGAATTCTCGCATCTAGCAGCTCCACTATTCCGTCAACCGATTTTATGTAATTCTGAATCTGTCTTTTTGCCTTCTGTACATGTCCCGGATAAAACATCTTATGACCTCCAGCGTGGATTATATCACGGTTCGGACCGACGTTATCGGGTTGATATAATATATATGTACTTCAAAACAACACAACGATTGAATGGAGGAAAGTACATTGCGTACAAACAAAGCTTCTGTAGTGAAGATCTCTGTAAGCGGAGAAGTAGCCCATCCCTTGAGGAGAAGCCCCTTCAGACTGGAAATTGATGGGACTCCAAGACTCTTTCCCGGCACCGGTGGTATAACGTATAACTTCTCTCTCGGTGACAGCGCGTTCAAGATGGCGGGCGACCATGTCGAACCAGACGTTTCTACGAAGAACCCTGACAATGACAAGAATGCTGCATATGTTGGCTATTCCTGTATAGGTAATTCGGCCACTTTGATCAGCGGAGATGCAAAAGGAGAGAAGGGAATAGTAACAGGTAAACATGGCGGCATAAATCATGTCCTGATTCACTTCAAAGAAGACATAAAGAAGAGGATGGCGATCGGAGACAAGATACAGGTTGTCGGATTCGGACAGGGATTGGTGCTAGAGGACTATCCATCGATAAGGGTTTACAATATCGATCCAGAACTTCTCGATAGAATTCCCGTTGGAGAAGGACATGGAAAGATCCACTTTCCAGTAAGGGCAATAGTACCCGGTTATCTCATGGGTTCCGGCTCAGGATCGGGAGATCCTTCCGGTGGAGACTACGACATCATTACAAATGACAGGGCACTCATAAAGAAAGTCGGTCTCGACAGGCTTAGAATAGGCGATTTTGTAGCCCTTGAGAACCACAACGATTCTTTCGGACTTGGAGGTTATATGGAGGGCTCCGTTACTATCGGAGTAGTTGTGCACGGAGACTGTATAATTACCGGTCACGGCCCCGGCGTAACGGTAGTAATGGCGGACGGCAAGGGCATAATAATCCCAGAAATAAGCGAAAAATCAAACGTAATCGACTTCATCTGACAGTCCGGACAGAATTGTCAGAACATTTGATGGAGGAAAAGATGAGCGGATTCAGACCGGAAGTGTGGGTTCCCAGCAAGGAACTTATATCTCGGGAATCTTTGAGCAGAATGATCGAAAGGCTCGACGGGATTAATGCAGTTAGGGCTTACATACAGGTTGTTAACCGCGCAGATTCTTACTACTCCTCGAATATGCTCCCTCCCGCCGAAGAATTGGCCCAAGATTTCGATGCACTTCAGATGACCATAGAAAAGGCTTGCGAAAGAGAGTTCAGGATTTCGGCCTGGATGAATGTAAACCTTGTTTGGGGTTTTGGAAAGCAAAGGCCCTTTTCGGAAAGCCATATTTTGAACAGGCGACCGGAATGGATCACAGTAGATGAGAGCGGCACTTCTATGCTTGAGTATCCATCTAGCAATTTAGAAGAAGTATTCGGGCCGTACATAGATCCCGGTATCCCAGATGCTAGAGAATTCACTGCCCAAATTGCTTTGGAAATCTCAAATTACGATGTGGAAGAGGTTCATCTTGACTTCATAAGGTACCCGTTCAAAAGCTTCGGCTACAATCCGCTTGCTCTGGCTGAATACAGAAAGTTGCTTAACAAAGAAGAACTTACCGAAAGTAAGAAGAGCTTCGATAGCTACAGAATTCTTTCCATAACGAGACAGGTCTCGATGATCTCTGAAGTCGTCAGAGCCAAAGGGAAAAAGGTATCGTGCGCAGTCTACGATGATTATTCGGAAAGAGCTGTAAGTGAGCGTCTGCAGCCCTGGCTAGAGTGGCTGAAGAGCGGGTTGATTGATTCGGCCGTCGTTATGGCATATGGAAAGGAACCGGATGAAGTGATCTCCAGAGTGGAAAAGATACGTAATCTTCATGGATCGCTGAAGAATATTAGAATTGGACTTGGAGCATTTAATTACGCAGGTCGATGGGACGAGTTCGTTGAACTCATCAAGAGGGTTCAGAAGCTAAGACCGGACGAGATCACGCTTTTCGCCCTTGGCTCAGTTGATGAAGAACTCCGCAAAAGGTTAAGGGCGCTTTAGAAATTTGAAAGTGAGGCGATTGAAATGCGTAAGGCACTGCTAGTAGTAGATGTTCAGAACGACTTCTACGAAACCGGCGCACTGCCCGTAAGCGATGCGAGCGAGATCAACGAAGTAATAAACAGAACAATGAAAGACCCCGAGTACAAGGTGATAGTTGCAGGCCAGGACTGGCATCCGTCGAATCACACGAGCTTTGCGGTCAACCATGGAAAAGAACCCTTCACACCGTTTGACAACGGGAAAGGGATCGGCCCCGTCTTGTGGCCTGTTCACTGTCAGCAGGGAAGTCTTGGAGCGGAGTTTCATCAAGACATAGAGAGTTGGCGCTTCGACTACATAGTAAGAAAGGGAACTCACCCCCATGTCGACAGCTACTCGATTTTCAGAGAGAACGACGGAACGCAGCTTGGAACCGATGGACTTCTCAACGCTCTTGGAATCGAGGAACTGGACATTTGCGGGCTAGCTCTTGACTACTGTCTTAAATATACCGTTCACGACGCGCTCCTGGCAGGCTTCAAGATAAATGTAATAATAAACGGAACAAAAGGAGTTGAAGCTAGCCAGGGCGATGTTCAGAGAACGTTAGAGGAGTTCAGAAGCGCAGGAGTGGAACTGATTGAGAGATGAGTTGTAAGAACGGGGTTGGGGGTCGGAAGCAAGGGGGTTGGTGAAGAGCAAAGGATCAGTTCCAAGATGCAAGTTGTAAGAAGAACAAGAGACCGAGAAGAAGGCAAATCTGATCAGAACGAACTCATTTTGTCACTGAAGTGCTACAACTCGCAGCTTGTCACTTGCAACTGTTTCAAAGATCGAGATTCTGACCAGAAGCATTTCGGAATGACGGAAAGCAAGAAAAAACTGTCATCATCATGTTGAGCCTGCCCTGAAGATTTCCTGTTCAGGGTAACTGCACGGGATCTGCTCTATAAAGCGTACCTGCAGGCAGCACGAAGATAGGGACTGACCGGCTCCATAAGAATCGATGGTCGCTTGCTAAGTGACGCTATAGGCTGTGAGGAGACGTTCTTGGTGCTTCATCCCGGATCATGGACCCTTCCTAAGATAAGATCAAAGAACTGATCCCGGGATGACGAAGTGAGTGGATTTAAGGGCATGCTTCAACGGTAAGACGCGTCGCCGGCTACTCGTTTTCAGCAGAATCAGATAAGGTTCTGTTCGCCAAACCCCAGACCCTACACTCCATAACCCCCATGGTGATACTATGCAGGATCTGCTTTCTCTCCTTAATCTTGGTAGTCTCGAATATGGTCTTTCTCGAAGCAAGGCTTCACCTCAAGCTCAAAGC
>JAFGAP010000030.1 GCA_016933635.1 Kosmotogaceae bacterium | reverse complement strand
GGGACTTCAGCGCCTGAGCTGGCAGTGAGCGTGCAGGCAGCCATCAAAGGTTCTGACATTGCTCTGGGAAACGTGTTGGGATCAAACATCGCTAACATCGGTCTTATCCTGGGTTTAACTGCCATTCTAACCCCCTTAGGGGTGAACAAAACTACCATGAATTATGAGATACCGTTTGTCATAATAATTACTATTGCAAGCGGTGCTTTAATTCTAGGGAATGACAATGGGCTTCAACGAAGCGACGGAATTGTATTAATGACTTTTTTCGTTATCTTCATGATGTATATCTTTACCATGGCGAAGAGAGATAGAAGTATTTCAGATATAGTCGAAGTGGAGGGAAAGTCAGACATAGAGATTCTCGAGAAAAAACCTCTGCTAGCCTGGGTAGCGACAATAGGAGGAACTGCCGCCGTTATCTTGGGAGGCAATTTTGTGGTGAACGGTGGTTCATCCATTGCGAAGGTCTTTGGTGTTAGTGACATGCTCATTGGAACAACGATTGTTGCCGTCGGCACTTCTCTCCCCGAGTTGGTGACAACAATATCGGCAGCAAAGAAAGACCGCAGCGATCTTGCCATAGGGAATGTAGTAGGGTCGAACATATTCAATCTACTTCTGGTCTTGGGGATTTCGTCTACCATCTCTCCTATCACTGCTCAGAGATCTCTCGCCTCGGAAATCATCTTTGCGTTGCTTCTCTCGATAATTATGCCGTTGCTACTGTTTAGAAGGAAGAGTCTTGACAGGACCAGGGGGGCTCTTCTTCTGATAATCTACACCGCATTCCTCGTCTCAACCATAGTCAGCGGTTAGAAATTCTGTCGCAAATGGAATCAAGGTCATTTCATGTAAGTGAATTACTGTATAGATGCCTATTTGCAGACTGGCTCATGTGGAGAAGAGAGACTTCCTAATGTCCACATTCGACCTAGAGAAGATAGTGGAACCCGAGGAGGACCTCATGTTTTTCGATATCTCTGTCCGAACAACCGGCCTTATTGAACCCAGTTAGTTCAAATCCGTACTTCAGGTAGAAAGAGATTGCGGGAAAGTTGGAGCTCTGTGTTTAGACAACTGGACTCCTCATTCCAGCATTAGTTGCACAATCTCTTGCTGCATCCGATAGCTTACTTACTAATCCCCTTCTTCGGTACTTTTTCCAAACTAAGATTTCCCAAACCCGAAGAGAGTTATTCCATTCTCTTTCAACGAGGATCAGACCCACTTAATTTTCGCTCTCGAATACTCCAATGCTACAGATTTCTGCTTGAACGGTTCCAACAAGATTTACTCTGCATATTTATTGAACTGAACAAGAGGTTCTTTCAGAGCTAATTCGACGTACAGCCTTCATCTTTCCTTATCATTCGAAGATCGTAAAAGTTATCGCGAGTATAAGAGTATCTGACTTTTCTCTTCAAAGGCGATTCTTTACTAAGATCGATTATTTCCATCTTCTTCAAGTTCCACAAAACCGTGCATTCTTTCTGAAGTAGTTGAACTTGAAGCCTAGGTTCAGCGGATCTATAGACAAGAAGCTTGCTGATCAGTAAGGATAAACCACGCGACCGTCTTCAGGTAAAGGCGGATCACTCATGTTAACGCCAGCAATCTTCGCGAAGTTCATTATAAGCTTCCAGCCAGGAGGGTTGTTCAGGAATCCTCCCTGTGTTTCCGGATGAAACTGAACCCCATAAATTGGCTTGTCTTTATGCTTCATCATCTGCAACGGGGTAACATTTCCTTTCGCATAGATTTCGAATTCCTCTGGCATAGATGCCACAGCATAGGCGTGATTCTCCCAAACAAGAAGCCCGTCTTCGAATCCGTCAAATATCTCATCTTGCTTTACAAAGGTGACTTCATGCCAGCGACGCTCCTCACTGTAATAGAGAACGGAACCGAATACTCTCGAAATTATCTGATGCCCAAGACATATTCCCAGAATAGGGACTTCCCCCCTAAGAATTATCTCTCCGCCCTGGTATATATTGTTGTTCCAGTCGATGTAGTTTCTCATTGAATCTCCACCGGCAATTATTACTGCGGAGTATTGACTTTCATTTTGTGGAAGTTCATCATCGAAAATATTGAAAATGGTATATTCTATGCCCTGTTCAGCCAGTGAACGTTCAATCGGCGAGAGTTTTGTTTCATAAACGGGGTCGTTTAAAAAAAGTGCGACGGACCCACTGTTCTCAGAGGCAGACACAAACCTTCCTAGGAGGCAGACCATTAGCAGAATCATGGTTGTCGTGCGAACTCTCAAAAGTACCTTCTTTTCTTTCATTGACTCTTGACACCTCTCATAGCGAATGATAAACTACTATTTGTGCGATGCCGGGGTGGTGAAATTGGCAGACACGCATGATTCAGGTTCATGTGGGCATACCGCCT
>JAFGAP010000230.1 GCA_016933635.1 Kosmotogaceae bacterium | reverse complement strand
TAGAGATAAGGGAAATGCAAAGAGGACAGGTAAGGTTCTGGGATCTGGAAAAGCTCCTTAATCTCCTCTCGAGAGGGGTGTCGATGGCTCCATCGTCGACGGGGTGTGGGCACATCAAGAACGGACCTCATTTTCAGTCATGACGTAATTCTTTACCAAGACAAACAACCTGGACGCGTAGCGTTGGAACGAAGAACTGCTTTTCTCAGAGGGCGACTCTAGTTTCAGCATAGCGGCATTTGACGTTTCTTTACTTCAGGGCTTGCAACTTGGAACAGGCAACTTGCAACTGCTCTTAGAAGGACGGGTCATGCTCTTTGACGAAGTACGAGGGACGGTTCTTCTTTTCGCAAAGCGACACCAACAAGACAAAGGCAATACAGAAGGTGATAATGTGTGGTTTGACATCGACATAAGGTCCCCGTTACCAATATATGATCAAATAAAGAAGGGAGTAAGGGAGGAGATCCTCAGGGGTAAACTAAAAGAAGGGGATACTCTTCCCTCAATCCGTGAAATGGCCTCCCAAATAAGGGTGAATCCCAACACTGTCGCCAGGGCCTACAGGGAACTGGAAATGGAAGGCATAATCATGGCGAGACAGGGATTGGGGTATATTGTAGTCAGTAGTAGAGATCAGGTCAGAGACTCTGTTTTTGATAATCTCTCTGCTGAACTGAAGGAACCCTTATTGCGCCTGAAGAAATCGGGAATCTCTCTGGAGAGGCTCCTGGAGGTGATTGAGAAGATATGGAAAGAGATCAATTGACTCTAAGAATCAGAAATCTCCTAAAGACTTACAGTGGAAATGTGGAGGCTGTCCGCGGAATAGATGTCGATGTTGAAAACCAACGAATATTCGCCCTACTCGGTCCAAACGGAGCGGGAAAGACCACCGTTTTGAAATCTATACTAGGATTGGTCAACTATTCCGGCTCAGTTGAGATTTTTGGCAGACAAATAGATGAAGTCAGAGAGCGAATCTCGTTCGTTCCGGAGGAGAAGAATCTTTACGAGAACCTCGATATAGAATCAACACTTAGACTGAGCAGCAGAATCTCTCCGAGATTCAACGAAAAACATGCTCGAGAACTGATTGAGAACTACAAGCTGCCCTACAGGAAAAAGATCAGAACGTTTTCAAATGGTATGAAGACGGCTTTGTATCTAGCTATCGCCCTATCGACAGATGCGGATCTATACATTCTCGACGAGCCGACATGGGGCCTCGATCCAATAATGAGAGACGATACTCTTGAACTGATAAGGGAGAAAGTGATCCTCGGAAAGACAGTTATCTACACCTCCCATATCATTCCAGAGGTCGAAAAGATAGCCGACGAGTTCTCGATAATGTTCAGTGGGAAGATAAAGTACACCGGTAATCTGGATGGGATCAAAGAGAAGTATAGAATAATAAAGATGCCACTGAAGGACGAAACAAAACTGGATTCCAAAAGATGTCTTGCTTTGGCAAAAGAGATAAACAAACTATCTATGATAGTTGAATACTCTGAAGCAACGGAAGAATACTACAAAAACGATGAAGCTGCCATTTCGATCCCTGATCTAGAAGAGTTCTTCCAGATCCTTGTAAGGAGCGAAAATGGTAATTCCCTGTGAGGACAGGAGGTTAGGAAAGTGATAGAGATAAGAGATCTGACGAAGATTTACAGCGGAAGCGTCAAGGCTGTTGACAGCATTTCATTAACGGTTAACAAAGGAGAGATATTCGGCTTCTTGGGGCCAAACGGCGCCGGAAAGACGACAACAATCAAGATGATCGTCGGGTTGTTGCAGCCAACATCAGGAAGCATTTCAATTGACGATATAGATGTGGTCGCTCACCCTGTTGAAGCTAAAACCAAGATGGGCTATGTTGCGGACGAACCACTTGTAATGGACAAGATTACGGGTGTTCAGTATTTGAACCTTATCTCAGATGTGTTTCAAGTCCCACCAAAGACCCGCGCCGAGAGAGCCTCGAAGCTTCTGCAAAACTTCAAGCTCTCCGATGCAATCAAAGATCCCGTTTCCACTTACTCCCATGGGATGAGACAGAAGCTTTCGCTTGTTGCTGCATTGATCCATAATCCCGATCTCTGGATACTGGACGAACCGATAGTGGGTCTAGATCCGGAATCGGCATTCATTCTTAAACAAATGATGAGAAACCACGTGAAGACAGGTAATACGGTATTCTTTTCCACTCATGTCATGGAAGTGGCAGAAAGAATATGCGACAGGATCGCGATAATAAACAAAGGAAAGCTTGAGTTTATAGGCACCGTTGAAGAGCTCAGGAAGCTCAGAGGAAAGGGAAGCCTTGAAGAACTCTTCCTGGAGGTGACGGGTAGTGAGACTGAAAATGGTGATTTCTCTTACCTCGACGCTGATTAACGCTCACTACAACATACCCAGGTCTCTATACCACTTCAAGAAAAAAGAAAGACTCTGGGAACCGGCATTAATAATAGGCGTGGTACTCTTGATGGTCTTTTCTCTTGGGCCTCTTTACATGAGTCTGCTGAACACAATGTACGATCAGTATGATGCTGCGGGAATGAGGCAGCTCTTTCTGGCAGGACCATTTCTCATAGCGAATCTCTTCGGGCTGATCATGGGAGTCTTCCTTATGATAAGTACTTTTTTCTTCGGTGATGACATGAGCGTCTTGATACCTCTGCCCTTAAAGTCAACAGAGGTTCTGATGTCGAAGTTCCTGGTTGTACTTATGGATCTCATGGTAATTTCGATTGCGGTCATTCTTCCTGCCTACATTCTTTACGGGATGAGATCTGGAGTCGGTATTTCATACTGGATATTCATGTCGATAATCTTTCTACTCAGTCAGGTGTTGCCCATAATGCTTTCGGCGATAATCGTTCTGCCGCTTTCGAGACTCTTCCGCTTCAAGAGGCACAGAGATAGTATCGTCTATCTGATCAGCGCGCTTGTCGTTATAGGCTCGCTTGTTTTCGTTTCCCTTACCAGCAGGGTTGACCCGAACATGAGCGCAGAGGAGTTCGCGAGAATATTCTCGAGCGAAGATGCAATACTAAACAAGACGGCCGGGGCATATCCGCCGACTATACTCGTTACAAAGGCCCTGAGCAAACCCTTCTTAGAGGGTTTACTGTGGCTTCTAGCCTTCATTGGCCTGCACGCTGCCGCTCTCGGTATCTTTCTCTTCTTTGGTCACAAATTTTACTACTCGGTCTATTCGAGCCTCCAAGAGAATTTTGCCAAACGGTCGAAACTTAAAGAAGGGGAGATAGCCGGGCTGATGGGCATACAACAGACAAAGCTTTCAGCTCTGTATAGAAGAGAATGGTGGTACTTCCTTAAGGTCCCGGCATTTGCATTCAACGGATTTGGGAATGTACTGGTTTTTCCAATTCTGCTCGTTATAGCGGCCGTTGCTGGCCAAACAGACCAGTTAGGTCAGATGCTGGACCAGTTTCAAGAGTACAAGGCGCTCTTTGTTCCCGTCGGCGCACTGGTCGCAGCCGTTGCAGGAGGAATAAACGGCCTTGCCTCCTCAATGTTCAGCAGAGAAGGAGATTTGATCAGGGAACTTAAGGCTCTTCCCGTTGACGTAAATGAAATCGTGAAAGTCAAGTTCCTTCATATCGAGACGATGAGTTTGATAGGACCGGCATTCGGTGCAGTCGCTCTTAGTCTGATCCTTGGTCTGTCTTTCGTAGAAGCGCTAGTTGTATTTGTTGTTGGAGCATTGACTCTCACATTCTTGAACATTCTGCAAATGATAATCGACTCGATGAAGCCAATTCTTGAATGGGAGAACCCTCAAAGAGCTATGAAGCAAAACGTCAACGTTGCGCTTTCGATTCCCGTCGTCTTTGGATACGTTGGGGGTCTTGGATATCTCGCATTCTTACTAAGAGACACAATATCCGGAACAATTATGACCATCATATTGACCGCAATCGCTTTAGTTGGTATTGTAGTCACGTGGCCTGTACTTATCAAGAGAGCGAACAGACTCTTTGCTAGAGATTTGTGAAACATTTGATGGATCGCGGGTCTTGGGTCTGGCAAACAAAAGCAGCCTTAACCGTTCATAATTGTCAGCGCCAGTGAGCAAGTCATCCCGAACTTGTTTCGGGATCTGGGCTTTTGAGAAACCGTGGTCGGAGTTGCAGGTTGTGGATTGGAAAGAGCGGAACAAGACGCAGGGCGCCGAAAAGCGTGGCGGACTCAATGCCGGCAATGGATCGTGCCGGGACGAAAGGCTGGCGAAGACCATGCCAGGTCGCAATGCCCGCTTCGCGGGGAAGCGATTCGAAAAGCATCACAGTCCGTCATTCTGACAAAG
>JAFGAP010000229.1 GCA_016933635.1 Kosmotogaceae bacterium | reverse complement strand
GAGTTGTTCGCCGATTCGAATCTAGGAACGGACAGTTCGCCATTAAGGTATTTTCCCGTGAGCGATCGCTCCGGCGGATTATCGAGAAGCGCCTGTGTGGACCCCTGATAAACGATCTCTCCCCCGTGAACACCTGCCCCCGGTCCCACATCCACAATATAATCGGAACTCCTAATAACCTCTTCGTCGTGTTCGACGACGATCACAGTGTTTCCTAAGTCCCTGAGGTTCTTAAGCGTCTTTATGAGCCTGTCATTGTCTCTTGAATGTAGTCCAATGGTCGGTTCATCCAGCACATAGGTAACCCCTGTAAGGCCGGAACCGATCTGCGTCGCAAGTCTTATTCTTTGAGATTCCCCTCCTGAAAGTGTCATGGCATATCTGGATAAGGTGATGTAGTCCAGTCCTACATCCACGAGAAACTTGAGCCGCTTCTCTATCTCACTTAGGAGTTCTCCGACTATCTCTCGCTGGAAATCCGTGAAATGAATGTCTCTCACAAAGTCATAGATTTCCTGAATTGTGAGATCGGATATCTGAGCGATGTTCAAACCTCCAAGTGTAACTGCAAGAGCCTCCGGTCTCAACCGTTGACCGTTACATTGCGTACAACTCTGTTGAACCATGAAATTGCTTTCCATCCAGAAGCGCATATCTTCCGATTGGGTCTCGTTATATCTCCTGCTTAGATTATTGATTATGCCTTCGTACGGTCTCTTAAGCTCGTAGGTAAGCCGATCGGACTCGTATTTCATGGAAATATCGCTGTCTGTTCCAAATAGAACGGCATTCTTAACATCGTCTCTAAGATCCTTGAAGGGTTTGGCGGGGTTATCGCCGAGGGATTCTATTACCCTTGCGATCATCTTCAGGGTGAATGTATCCCTGTTGTTTGACATCGTCTTTATGGCACCCTTCAAAACGCTTATGTTTTCGTCTACAACAAGATCTTTAGAGAACTCCATGGTATAGCCTAACCCATGACACTTAGGGCAGGCCCCGAAGGGGTTGTTGAATGAAAAGATCTTCGGCGAGATCTCTGGAAGGCTTATCCCACAGTCGGGACAGGCAAAGTTTTCACTGAAGATCTTTCTCTCTTCGGAATCGACCAGACCGACTTCGACGAAGCCATCTCCTTCATGGAGAGCCATCTCAATGCTGTCGGCAAGACGTGAAGCGTTTTCAGCGTCTGCCCTTAGTCTGTCTACTACTAGGTTTATAGTGTGTCTCTTGTTCTTGTCAAGTTTGAGATCTTCCTCGAGATCGTATGTTTCTCCATCTATCTCGACCCTCACAAACCCTTTCTTTCTGAGAGCTTCAAGTTCCTTCTTGAACTCGCCCTTCTTACCGTTGGCGACTGGCGCGTAGACGGCTATTCGATCTTCCACACTGTATTCCTTCAGGACTCCGTCCACGATTTCATCGAGGCTCTGTTTTTGGACTTCGCGCCCACACGACGGACAGTGGGGAATACCTACTCTTGCGAACAAAACCCTCAGGTAGTCATGTATTTCTGTAACGGTGCCTACCGTCGATCTCGGATTATGGCTTACGGTCTTCTGTTCTATCGCAATTGCCGGGGAGAGCCCCTCGATATTCTCGACATCTGGTTTCTTCATCTCCCCCAGAAACTGTCTAGCGTAAGTTGAAAGAGATTCGAGATATCTCCGCTGACCTTCTGCGTAGATTGTGTCGAGAGCCAACGAGGACTTTCCCGAGCCGGATAAACCGGTTATAATAGTCAATGAATTCTTGGGAATTGCTACATTAACGTTCTTGAGATTGTGTACCCTGGCACCTTTAACATATATATACCTATCCATTACTACACTCCTGTACTAACTCGACCAGCTCCTGACAGATCTCCTCTACTTCGGGCTGCTCAGCTCCTTCAACCATGACTCTAATATACGGTTCAGTGCCCGATGGCCTCAGAACGATACGCAAGTCATCTTTCTGCTTCAGTTCTTCGAGTCTATTCTTAAGATTCGTGTCTTCCATAACGAGCTTCTTGTTTGCGACGGGGACATTCTTTAACAACTGAGGATAGACAGGGAAAGAGGCTGCAAAGTTTTCAAGGCTTTCGCCAAGCTCCTCGAGTGAATTCAATGTTTCAAGGGAAGTTATAAGACCGTCACCGGTCGTGCTCCTGTCTAGGAAGATTATATGACCAGATTGCTCCCCTCCAAGGACTCCGCCAGTCTGTAACATTCTTTCGAGGACGTATTTGTCGCCTACCTTTGTTCTGTCCAGGGAGATGTTTTTCGAAGTGAGATACTTCTCGAAGCCCAGATTTGACATTACCGTTGCAACTACCCTATTGCCCTTCAGTCTGCCCTGGTTCACAAGCTTTCTAGAGTTGAGCGCCATCAGCATATCGCCGTCTATCAACTTAGTGCCCGGAAGAACGAATAGACATCTGTCTGCATCTCCGTCGAAAAGCACGCCGATCTGTCCTTCTTTCAACGAGTCGCCCAGGAAGTTCGGAAATAGCGATCCACAGTGGTCGTTGATGTTAATCCCATTCGGTTCGATTCCGTGAAGCTCAGCATCTATACCTAGGCTTTCGTATACCATAGATATGACGGTTGAAATTGCCCCGTTGGCACCGTCGACGACTATCCCGTCTGATGGGAGTCTTTCATTTCTGTAAAGGCCCAGAACATAATCAATATACTCATCTCTGTAGTGATCTATATGACTGGTCTTGCCGACTCCAGAATAAACTGTATAGTGAAATGGGGTGTCGATTATGAGGTTTTCTATCTCCACTTCGTCTTCGTCGGAAATCTTCATTCCCTTGGCTAGAACCTTGATTCCATTGTAAACAGCGGGATTATGGGAAGCAGAAATAACGGCTCCAAGTGTCGATTCCTTCTTCGTTATGTATGCCAAAGCCGGAGTCGGAATAACGCCAGCGAACTCTACGTTCATTCCGGCGGAAGCGGCTCCCGCGGCCATTGCGCTTTCGAGAAGATCACCGGAGCTCCTCGTGTCTTTTGCTATGATAAATCTGTTGTACTTTCCTGTGTAGTATCTCCCTATTGCGTTGCCTAGCTTCATTGCAAGTTCGGGTGTGAGCTCTTCGTTAATAACGCCCCTTATCCCGTCGGTTCCGAATAGCTTCTTCATCAAGACACCCCCAAATATAAACATTTCTATACCTATCATTTAGTTTACCACAGAATCTCGTTGACAACTCAAACTATGAACTATATAATTGTCACTGTTGGAGAGATGGCCGAGCGGTCGAAGGCGTACGCCTGGAGAGCGTATGACGAGCACAACTCGTCCGTGG
>JAFGAP010000228.1 GCA_016933635.1 Kosmotogaceae bacterium | reverse complement strand
GTTGTTGATGCTTCACGCTCTTGGAGCCTTTGAGAAAATCAAGAAGACCAAAGAAATACGTTTCCTTGCTTTCCACGATTCGCTGACCGGTCTTTACAACAGGACCTTCTTCGATGAGGAAGTATCTAGAGTCGACACTTCGAGAAATCTTCCGATTTCCGTCATTTTCGCTGATGTAAACGGACTGAAGGCACTAAACGATTGCTTCGGCCATTTCTACGGCGACGATTATCTAAAGACAATATCTCGTACAATCAAGGAATCCTGCAGGCACGAGGATCTAGTTGTTCGATGGGGTGGAGATGAGTTTGTTGTCCTTCTTCTGAGAACAGACACCGAAAAGGCAGAGGAAATTGTTTCAAGGATAGAGGAGAACCTGAGCAAGGTGGAATGTTTTTCCGTGGAAGCTAGCGCCTCCTTTGGAGTCGCAACTAAGAGAGATGAAATAACTGATTTTTATGACGCACTGCGAAATGCAGAGCTTGCAATGTATTCGAAGAAAAGAGAACTGGGCTGTAAGACTAAGTCCAGTAAACCAACGTTTCCAGAAACAATCAGCGATGATTAAGAGTGATTAAAGACTATTATGTCTTCTTTCTGACTCCAAACTTCTAAAT
Source organism: Kosmotogaceae bacterium (assembly GCA_016933635.1). Classification (GTDB taxonomy): domain Bacteria; phylum Thermotogota; class Thermotogae; order Petrotogales; family Kosmotogaceae; genus Mesotoga. Next base: position 877 of record JAFGAP010000228.1, on the reverse strand, counting down.
ACGAAAATTTCCTCTGTTTTTCAAATTTGTTTCGAGTTCGTTCGCTTGTTATAATTATAGTGTTTGTACGTACATGTGTACATTCGTATGTACAGAACAACCTTATAAGGAGGGTTTTGCTAATGCGAAAAGTACTTATGCTACTTGTCATGGCTTCACTTCTTTTCGGAGCCACACTGGGATTTGCAGTTTACGAAATTGCCTTCATAGTGAAGGCAACGGATTCTGACTTCTGGCAGTACACGATAGTTGGCGCCGAGAACGCCGAACACGATCTACAGGGCCTTGTTAATGTCACGGTTTACGGACCTCCGTCCGAATCAGACATCGACAAGCAGGTCGCTATTCTTGAGGACGTTGTCAACAAGAAGCCCGATGCAATTGTTATTTCTTCGACAAGCTCGGAAGCTCCTTCTCTGATTCTTGACGAAGCTTACAAGCAGGGTATCAAGATAATCCTTATTGACAACTTCGTCTATGATACCGGATACAATTCATTCCTCGCTACAAATAACAGAGTAGGAGGCGCTCTTGCGGCCGACAAGCTTGTGCAGTATCTCAAGGCAGCCGGTAAGGACCTCAAGGGTAAGATCGGTCTAGTAAGCGCGATGGCTGGCGTACAGGTTCTTACAGATAGAGACGATGGATTCAAGAGCAGACTCGCCGAAATAGCTCCTGATCTGGAAGTTCTTCCCACGATCTATGTTGACAACGACATTTCTAGAGCAGCCAACGCAACAGAAGACCTCTTAATCGCTTACGACGATCTAGTTGGAATGTTTGCAGACAACAACCACACAGGTGACGGAGTTGCCAGAGTTATCGAACTTCAGGGTCTTCAGGATGAAGTAATCTCAGTTGCATACGACTCAGACCC
>JAFGAP010000029.1 GCA_016933635.1 Kosmotogaceae bacterium | reverse complement strand
TATTGAGGTTCAAAGCCATTATTGCTGCTCTATTCGGAAGAAAAAAGACGTACAAAAACCTTCATTCATCACAGATCTGTCTGCTGTCTCATTCTTCTTTCAACATCTCTCTTTGCGATGTCTTCTCTCTTGTCGAAAAGTCTCTTTCCCTTTGCAAGTGAGATTTCGACTTTCGCCTTTCCTTTGTCGTTGAAGTAGATTCTCAAAGGGATAATGGTCAGTCCCTTTTCCTTGATCTTCTGATCCAGCCTAAGAATCTCCTTCCTGTGCATCAATAGTCTTCTCTTCCTTCGCGGTTCATGATTCCAGACGTTGGCGTGAGTGTATTGACTAATATTGCAGTCAACTAAAAATATCTCGCCACTTTCGATCTTGCAGAACGCATCAATCAGAGATGCTCCACCGAGACGAAGCGATTTCACTTCGGTTCCCACGAGCTCAATTCCCGCCTCGTACGAATCCATAAGGTGATATTGGAAACGCGCCTTTTTGTTAGTAACAACTGTTTTCATAAGTACCCCTCCGTTCTCGCTGAACGGAATTCATTTTAGCATACAGACTCTACAGTTTAAAAAAGGGATCTTCAGAAGATCCCTTTATATGGTCCGCTCTATTTTTCAAGAGAAAACCATGCCCAAGAGATTCTAACCTCTTTTATAGTTTTAAATTGAAAGACTTGAAGTCAATTGTGAAAAAATTGTCACTTAGGTAAACTCAAGACTTGTCAATCAAGAAGACTGCCGGCCTCCTCACAATTGAACCGTCAAATTCGAACTTCAGTTCTGGCCAGGAACTGGTTTGAGGGAATGAGATATTGTTGTCTCCGAAATCTCCGACTAGTACCGTGTCTTCAGACTTAGTTCCCCTTATTGTGGGATTCCATGCGACGGCATTTCCCTTCTTGAGAAGGAAATCGCTCTTGAGATTGCCGTGCACCTCTCTGGGCAGATAACCGGCTACTCCGCCCTGATGATGAAGCTTCCATTCTCCAGCCCTGCCAACGTGTTCGTAGGCCTCCACAAGCTTCTCAAAGACTTTAGAAAGCCTCTCTCCCGGCTTTGAGGAATCGATTGCAACAGCATCCACAAAGCAGTTCCGTTCGTGCTGAAGGCTGATTTCCTCCAAAGGTTCGAACATAAACGATCGGCTCGACGAAACAATTAACCCGCGCCTTCTGGCACAGATGCTGACAAATCCTCTCCTGTCAAGTTTGACGTTTCGAGATAGGTTATGTCTATAACTCAGGGAACTGTCCTCGGAAAAGACAAGTGTAAGTATCGGTTCGATATCTTTCTTTGACATGGCTTCATAGAATAGACCTTGAACTTCGAGCTCGGTCATATGCCTGTTCAAACCCGGAATAATCGAAGAAAAGATAGTGTCGCAATCTATTCCGAGAGCTCTGTAGGTCTCTATCTCCGAATCGCTAAGAACTGTTCGCATTTCTGTTAAGTCAACGTATTCGCTGCCATACCTTCCAGTATCGGAGAGAAGCTTTCCTTTTAGCAGACCGTCGATCAACCTCTTCTCACCATAAGGTTCAAACCAGTTGTACTCAAGAAATCCAAACTCACCGAGGAGGTCCTCGTGAAATTCGACTTCCTGTATCCTCTGCTTCTCAATGTTATTCGTGATAATGTGAACCCTGTCAAGGGTAACTAGAGCCGATGCCTCGCCTTCCGTTGAGTTTAGAGTTATATGACTCCTGGCTCCAAAAGTAACCCACGAGAAATTGCAGCACTTGCTTATCAAAAAAGCACCGGCTTCTCTGGAAGATATCGCTTCTCTTAGACAATAAATTCTCTCTCTGAATTCATCTATCCGCATCCAAGCCTCCTTTCGAAACTCAAATTGTAACACACTCATTTCCAGTTATGAAGCTCCACGGGTTCTATTACTCTTGTCTTAGTTCCCTTGCGTGGGTTCTTCATATACTCCTCGACTCTTTCCTTCCACAACCTGTAGTGATCAGTGTTCTTGTGATTTGCAGCTGCTTCTTCTGACTCATAGGCCTCATACAGAAAAAAATGGCATGGATCTGCTTCATCCTGAAGGAAATCGAATCTCAAATTTCCCGGTTCTCTTACAGATTTCTTGTAATTATCACGCGTGGCTTCTATGAATTTCTTTACAAACTCCCCTTTGACTTGAATATCAACTAATGTAACGAGCACGAGTAATCACCTCCAATCAGCTTTGAAGATATCTCGTTGTGTCTCTTTATCAAATCCGGAAGTTCACTATCGATAACACTTCCGTTCTGGACGCGGATCTTCCCGTTTACCATGACCATGTCGCTTTTGTGCGGATCGCAGAGAACGAGAGATGCAACAGGATCGGAGAGTCCGCCTGCCATAGACAGTGTATCAAGTCTAAAGGCAGCAAGGTCCGCCGATTTTCCAACCTCGACCGATCCTATGAAATCATCCATTCTCAATACCCGGGCTCCTCCAAGAGTAGCAAATTCAAGAACATCTCGGGGAGTGAGAGCATCGGCACCTTTCAAAACCCTCTGAAGCATAAGAGCGTTTCTAATTTCGAGAAGCATGTTTCCCGTGTCGTTTGAGGAACTGCCGTCGACGGCAAGGCTGATTCTAATTCCAGCTTCCTTCATCTCTTTCACACGGGCGATTCCCGACCCGAGTCTCATATTGGATGAAGGACAGTGTGCCATTCCGCAGTCGTTTTCAGAGAGTTTTCTAATGTCCTCATCGCTTAGCCACACAAGATGAGCGAACCAGCTGCGCCTGTTCAACCAGCCAACCTTCTCCATGAATTCGACAGGTCTCAGCCCCTTTTTCTGTATGCAGAAGTCGTCTTCATCGCGAGTCTCCGCCAGATGCGTATGAAGAAGAACGTCAAGTTTCTCGGCAAGCTCTGCAGTTCTTATCATTGATTCCTCTGTAACCGAGAAAGGAGAACAGGGCGCCAGCGCTATCCGGAGCATAGCGTTTTTTCCTCTGTCGTGATACTTCTCTATAAGCCTAACTGAATCTTCAATTATCTCTCTTTCGCTCTGGACGACCGAGTCAGGGGGCAGCCCTCCATCTTTCTTTGAAAGAGACATCGAGCCTCTCGTGGGGTGAAACCTTACCCCAGTACTGCGCGCCGCTTCTATTTCGCTGTCGATGAACTCACTTCTTCCCTTCGGGTGAAGGTACAACATGTCGGTTGTTGTTGTAACCCCAGACATCATCATTTCGTAAATTGCCACTTTACTGCTAACGTATATGGCTTCATTATCTAGGTTCTTCCACCGCTCATAAAGGAAGACAAGCCAGTCAAACAATTTCGCCGATGCAACTTCCTTCACACTACGAAAGAGTGACTGATAGAAGTGATGATGAGTGTTGACGAAGCCCGGCAGAATGATTCTACCGGAAAGGTCTATCTCTATATCCCCGGGAGAAGGGGTCCCAGTTCCCACATCTGTTATAACACCATCCTGGACAATTACAAATGCATCTTTAAGTTCGTCTCTTCTTTCGTTCATGGTCACGAGATAGTCGATGTTTTTCAGTACTGTCTTCAAAGAACGCACCTCCGATTTACTGTGTCTCTAATTCATTAGGGGGTTCGAGCCTTATAACTTTCTGCGCCATCTCAGAAAATACATCGTCATGAGTAACTATTATAGATTGATCTAGCTCCCCGAATAATTCTCTTAGAGAGTGGGCAAGAAGCTCTTTCCTCTCTTTGTCAAGGTTCGAAGTCGGCTCGTCGAAAACGGCAAATCTTGCTCCGCTAAGGATGCCAGTCATAGCTGCCCGCAAACAGAGTGAGACGAGAACCTGTTCACCCCCCGAGAGATTTGAAAAACTTCTTATGCTCCCACCTTCATATTCAGGTGCTTTGACAGAGACCTCGTAGTCTTCGTTCCATCTTATAGTCTCTTCCATACCGGATATTCTCATGTAGTCCAAAGTAGCCTTCCTTTCGATTGCATCGCGAAAGCCAGCTGTGATTCTCTCTCCCGTAAGGTTGAGATTCTCTCTTATCTTTTCCGCAAGTTCGACTTTTTTGCCTATCTTCTCTATCGTTTTCTGCCTTGTTTTCTTCTGTTTTTCGATGTCGGAAAGGTTTTCAAGATCGGTTTTTGCCGACAGGAGATCTCGATCGATGGATACTGTCTCATCTCGTTTCAGATTGTATTTCTCCTCCACAGCCTTCTCTTCAATTCCAAGCTGCTCGAATCGTTCTGAATCGAATGCCCTCTGGAGCAAACTATACTCTTTTCTAATCCTTGAAATCGAAAGAGACGTATTTCTGCACTTTTCAAGCGAGCTTTGACAAAGCGACGCGTACTCTTCAAGATAGCCTGCTAGGGTCGCAAACCTGTTGTAGTTCTCGTAACCAGCCTTGTTCAAGGCCATTGCTCTTCGAGTTTCTTCGATTCGTGTGTTGAACTCCGGAAGCTTGTCGAGTTCCTTTGCATATTCTTCTAATGAGCTTCTCAAATCAGCTGTCTCCGTCCTTCGGGAGGCAATGGCTTTTTCGGTTTCCTTCTTCTCTTCATCCAGTTTTTTCCTGCCGATAATCAGTTCTTCGATCTGAGAGTCGATTCTCTTTATCTGATCGGCAAGCGAAGAGACCTGCTTATTTTGAAGCTCGAGTTCTGTCGAAGCTTCACGGATCTCCTTCTCGATTTCCTCACTCATTTGTTCGACTTCGGCAGGAACACCCAAAATCGATGAAAGTTCTAGAATGAGGTTTTTATGAGTTTTCATCAATTTACTCTTCTCTTCTTCAATCCTCGACTTCTCACTTTCTTTTTTCGCTCTCTCTTCAATTGCTTTTAGGATCAGAGTCTTTTCCCCTAGGAGCTCGTTCAGCCTAGATGGGCTATCCCCAACTTTTTTTATCTCTTTCAAAAGCTCTCTTTCACCTTCTTCAAGTCCTTTGATCAATCCCGCAATGTATCCTCCATAGTCTTCTCTGTTTTCAATGTTACGGCACTTCTCGTTCAACAACGGGCAGATGCCTTCGGCAAGGGAGTCCTCATACTCCTCCAGTGCCTTTTTTTGCGCAGATTTTGTCGTTTTTGCCTCGTTCAGTTTTTCCAGGATCATGACCTCCCGATTTGTCTTCTCTATCTCTTCATCTATCTTCTGCAGACATAGGTTTGGTTCCTCAACGCTTTCCAAATTTCGTACGCTTGCATATTGATCATCAATCGAATTGATGCGCCTCTCGTTTTCTCTATATTGTTCATAGATCACTTTGAACGCTTTCTTCTTCGAAACGCTGAGTTCGTAAGCCCTTCTCTTCTTTCCCGACTCTAGCTCGGCGGCTTCTTTCTCTTTCATGAGCCCACTGCGTTCAATCTTTTGCTCTTCAAAACGGTCATCAATTTCCCTGAGTCTGTTGTTTTTGTTCGAAAGAGACTCCGTCAATCGGGTGATCTCGATCTCAAATTCCGAGATCTTCCTGCCGATTCTAGAAGATTCTTCAGCCAGACCTTCCAATCTCCTCTTTTCAGTATTGAGGATGTTTTCCTCCTTAAGAAGCTTTTCATATAGATCATGGGCCTCCCTTGATTCATCGACGATTTCCTTCGCTCTCACAGCTCTCTCTCTTTGTTTCAGATTGTTCTTTAGATTGCCCGAAGCGTCTTTCAGGGAGACAAGTTCTCTTTCAAGGCTGCTTTTTCGAGAGGCGATTTCTCTAGAGACTTGTTCAAGACTGGTTTTTTCGCTTCTGATTTTTGTAAGAGTATCTCTTAGCGTATCCAATTCCTTCTTTGTAAGCGAAAGGTCCTTCAAGAGCTGTGCCACCCGTTCCTTGACTTCTTCTTTTCTTTCCAGTTGACTGTCAAGGATGGCAATCTCTCTTCGGAGGAATTCGTCTTCGTTCCTTAAATCGCTCACGTAGCTTCTCATGAAGTCCGTCGATATTTTTCTGTAGAGATCAACCTGGAAGACCCTGTTGAAGTAGTCCCTTCTGACTGCGGGGCTGCCGAGAAATTGGTCGGCAATCTTGTTCTGGGAAGCCACTATAACATTTTCGAAGGTCCTCGAAATGTCACCCTGAAGACCGCAAATGATCCTTATCTTTTCTATGACGCTTTCCCTTCCTCGAGCTACCAGGAGCTCTCCCTGATAAAGCTCGTGGTTTGATGCATTACCAAAAACCTTTTCAACAACATATTCGAGTCCATCATCTGCAAGAAAGGCTACCTTGATCCTGGCCCTTCTTTCATTCCATCTAACGGCGTCTTCCTGCCTGTCACGCAAACCTCCGCCGAAAAGCGCGAGTCCTATCGCTTCTATGATAGATGACTTGCCGGAACCGTTTCTTCCAAGAATCAGGTTTATTCCCTTTTCGAAGGTCCCGGAATACCTGGAATGACTCCGGAAGTTCTCGAGATCAATCGAAGTTATTCTCAAGATACATCACCGGTAATACTTTCTAAGAAGGAATCAACGGAATCTTTGAAGAGGTCGTATCTCCCTTCTTCTTGAAAGTGTTTCATTTTCTCGATTATGGCTACCAGTTCCTCTCCCTTAGCCCCAATCTCCTTCCACTCTTTTGAACTCATTATCACTTCTCTTTCGATATCTCTCGCACTCATTGATTTGTAGTCATCAAGAGTTATATCGCGATCAGTTCTCCTGACTTTCACGAATGCCTTGAGGGCCCCTCCTGACTCTATCTCTCTTTCCAAACCACCCTGATCAACATTGAAATCGCCGCTTCCCGAAACAGTAACCAAAACTATCGCGCCGTGATGAATTTCATGATCTTCTATGAAATCTGAAAGTCCTTCACCTTCGTTCACGTGAACCGAGAACTCCTGCCTTTCCCTACGGCGTGAGTTGTGGAAATCGGCCGCCTCTTTCTCTGTATTGAAAACGTAGAAGCCCTTTCTGTCGTTTTCCCAGACATCCCAGTATTCAAGAGATCCGGGGACAAAAAAGAAGGGGTCATTCGCAGGAAAGGCGAACTGCGAATGAAGATGACCTCCCCCTGCATAGACCACTTTCGATCGAAGGACATTCAGTGCCTCGGGTGTGACCAGCCCCGGAATAAAGCTATCGTTACCGGGCGCAGTGTGGACAAGCACTATGTTGTTCCTTCCACTCAAGACACTTGCAACTTTCGAAATCATTTCCGCCGCCAGAAAGCCAGGGTATCCGAGACCATAGACTTTGAAACCGCTGATCTCAACATAGGGAAAGATTATGTCGTTACCCCCTTGAACTGGAGAAAGTAGTTCAAGGTACGCAGTTTCGTGAAGAAATCTTAGCCAGGATTCGTTAACGTTGAAGCTTTTGTCATGGTTTCCCTCTATGGCTATTACCCTTATTCCACAATCTCTCAGCCGGGAGAGAATACTCTGTGTTCTGGCAAGGGTATCTGGGTTTATTTCTCTCTTGTCAAATAGATCACCGGTAACGAAGAAAGCATCGATTTTGTGAGCTAATGCCCAATCAACCACAAATTCAAAGGCATCGAAGTAGTCTTCGTATCTTGTTGACGAGTAGGGGCTGTTGGGTGAGCCGATAGGCCTTCTCCCCAGATGAATGTCTGAACAGTGCAGGAATTTCAAATCAGCGAGCTCACTTTCTGAATTCAAGCTTTGATGTCTCGCTGCCTGCATCTCTGAAAAGCTTCAGTGCTCCGGTCGTGATTGCGAAGAGCTCAGTCGTGTTGCATACGGTTCCACCGAATAGGTGACCTCCAACTGCGCTTCTTGAGGGACCGGAAAGCGTCACATGAAGATGCGGAAAGGGTTTACCTCCCTTGAGAGAGACATTACCAGATATGTGGATCAGTTCATGAGGCACTGTGACAAGTTCCTTCTCGTATTGTTTAGAAACCGAGTTGAACCAACCAATCGTGAAGTCTCTCAACATACCGATTCCGCTAACGACTATCAGCGAATGGAGCCCATTATCGGAAAGCGTCCGAACGAAAACGTCTATGAAGTCCTCACCATCTTCGAATCGAAAGAGCAGTACACTCTCATCTCTTCCAAAAATCATCAAATCACCACCTATATTACGATTTTACTACATCTTCTTCATCTTACCGAATTCACAATCGATGAACCTAACATGGTCTTACCCCTGGGGCTCAAAAGTGACTCTCCTTCGTCACTCCCGATGATAGAATTGAAAAGTACTGTTTTCGCCTGGAGGTCCACTTATGTCTGGTCAGTTGTTTTTCTTCATCGTTCTCTTTTTCTGGGTTGGATTCGATATCTATCTCTTCTTCCTTCACAACAGGAAGATCAGCGAGAGACTCCAGGAGAAGCGATCGAAATACATTATGCTAGCCTTTGTTCTTTCTGGCATGTTCGGCGCGGTTGCAGTCGATGGCCGTTCGAAGGAGATCTTTCTCACGACTTTCCTTCCTCATAGATGGATAGGCGTCGGAATGATGATCTTCGCCATCGTAATTCGTTTCTTCGTAGTGAGACAACTGGGCCCCGCCTTCGCAATTGATGTGGGCGCGCTTCCAGATCAGAAACTGAGAACCGACGGGTTCTACAAGGTCATTCGTCATCCGGCCTATGCAGCAGAGATCGTAGGTTTTCTCGGGCTTTCTCTGGTTTTCAACTATCCGTTGAGTTCAATCCTTGCTTTTGTTCTTCCAACAACGGGAGTGCTTTACAGGATTTCCGTAGAGGAGAGGAATCTGAAGCTTGTATTTGGTGAAGAATACAGAGAGTACTGCAAAAAGACCTGGTGTCTGATTCCCTATCTGTTCTAAGCAAATCGGGAGGTGAAAGAATTGAAGTCTTACAGAAAGGAGCTTGTCTTCAACACAAAGATGAGACGAGAGATAATCAATATCACAGACGATGTTGAGGGCGCGCTTTTGGAAAGCGGGATCCGAGAGGGGCTTGTCCTTGTAAATGCGATGCATATTACTGCGAGCGTGTTTATAAACGACAATGATTCGGGACTCCATCAGGATTTCGAAAGGTGGCTCGAGAGACTAGCCCCGGAAAAACCATATTCTCAGTACGAGCACAACGGATTCGAGGACAATGCAGATGCTCATCTGAAGAGAACGATAATGGGAAGAGAAGTTGTTATAGCAGTAACTGATGGAAAGCTTGATTTTGGCCCATGGGAGCAGGTTTTTTACTACGAACTAGATGGCAAAAGGCGAAAGAGAGTTCTGATAAAAATAATCGGTGATTAAGAGCTCAGGTTCAATGGTTTTTGGAGGCATTATCAGATAAACAGGCCTAAACAGCTCCAGAGAGCTTCAATTTCTTCTGTTTGGCTTTGCGAGACTCCAGAATGAATGTTATGGTAATAGTAACATTCATATGGAGGTGCTATAGATGAGCATCGGAGAGGCATCACGAGGTTCTCGTTCTTTCAAGTTTTTGAACGAGGGTTCGGTCGATGTTACATCTTTTGCAAAGCAAGTGGGGATAAAGCTGCCCGTTGTGATTACTAAGAATCTATGGAATGAAATGGTGAAAACTGACGAGAACGCAAGAATGTATGGCCAGAAGGAAGAGAAACGTCTAGAAAGCCTTCTTTCAACATTAAGGATGGAGTTACTGAAGGGAAAAGCTAAGGATCTCTCATTCACTTTCTTTATCTGCAAGGATCCAAAGACAACCAGTTGCAGGCTTCTGAAAGCCTGTTATAAAGATAAGGATAATGGGGAGAGGTACTTGAGGATTTGTACTTATAACGAGGGTAGTTGATTCGGGAAAGATAATGATCTATTTCTTTACAATAACGACTTGCTTTGGAAAGAGTCATTAGGCTATAATCAGCTAAACAATTCATGAGGTCTGAATTATGAAGATGAATCTCGACAGAGGAAAAAACAGAATAGCTATGATGATGTACGGCAACGCCCTTGTTTCTCCGGGTGCTTAGCTGTACCTGAGAAAACAGAAGCGGGGCGTCTCAAGAGAGACGCCCTTTTTTTATATTCGGGAGGGATTTGTATGAAGAAACTGTTTGTGTTACTGGTTCTACTGGCAGTAGTGTTTGCGTTTGGTACGACGAAGATCAGGATAGGTGCTTCACCCGTCCCCCATGCGGAGATCCTTGAGACTATAAAAGCCGACCTCGCTGAGAAGGGGTTCGATCTCGAGATAGTTGTGTTCAACGACTATGTGCTTCCGAACATTGCCCTTTCAACCGGCGAGCTTGATGCCAATTATTTCCAGCATGTTCCTTACCTTGTGTCCTTCACTTCTCAGAGGGGAATAAAGGGACTGGTTTCTGCCAAGGCTATTCACGTCGAACCGATGGGGTTCTTCTTGAAGAAACCTCTTTCGGATTTGGCTCCGGGCGACAAGATCGCCGTTCCGAATGATCCAACGAATGAAGGTCGCGCACTTATTCTTCTCCACAACAACGGACTTATACAGCTCAAGGATCCTACGAAGCTCGAGTCGACAGTTCTCGATATAAAGGAGAATCCAAAGCAGCTAACTTTCGTCGAGATCGAGGCGGGGTTCATTCCCAGAGTCTATACAGACGACAAAACGGTGGTCGGAGCTGTTATCAACACGAACTACGCCCTTACTATAAACCTCAATGCAATTACGGACGCGGAATTCATAGAAGGAGCGGAATCTCCATATGCGAACATAATAACCATTCGTGAAGTCGACAAAGATGAAGCATGGCTGAAGGCTCTCATTGATGCCCTGACAACGGAAAAGGTCAGAGATTTCATTAATGAAAAGTACGATGGTGCCGTAGTACCGGTCTTCTGAGGTTAGTGTTTTGATCCTAAGCGTCGAAAAGCTAAATCTATCTTTTGAAGATAAATCGGGAAAGAGGAAGATCCTCGATGATGTGAGTTTGTCAGTCGAAGAGGGAGAAATAGTGGGAATAGTAGGGTTATCTGGAGCAGGGAAAACTTCTCTGCTCCGAACCCTCAACCTACTGCAGCCTGTCGACAGCGGATCGATACTCTTCGACGGTCTTGACATCGTTGGACTCAAAGAGAGCGAAGTGCGAAATGTAAGAAAGAAGATTGGCGTCGTCTTTCAGAGCTTCAATCTGTATCGGTACAGGACTTTATATCAGAATATTACCTTTCCTCTTAAGATTCAAGGTATCGCAAAGAAAGAAATAGAAGAGAGAGTAATGAATATAGCGACCGAGCTTGGCCTGGAACACAGACTGAGAGCCTATCCTTCGCAGCTATCTGGAGGCGAACAGCAGAGAGCCGCAATCGCTCGAGCTCTCGTTATGGATCCAAAGATGATTCTTCTCGATGAGCCCACTTCGGCTCTCGACCCAAAGACGACCGGCAGACTGCTCGATCTCGTCGTGAGTCTCAATGAGAAACACGGCATCACTTTCGTTGTTGTTACTCATGATATGGACGTTATCAAGAGAACGTGCGACAGAGTCGCATATCTGCAGAATGGAAAGCTTGACTTCTTCGGACCGACCCACGAGTTCTTCGTCAAGATAGAAAACAATGAAGTGAGTGACTTTGGCAAGCCTCTAGAACTCGAGAAAGGGCTACTGTCGGCTAACAAGAAGATCCTTAGGGTTCTTTTCTGGGGTACAAGAACCCATGAACCGGTTCTCTGGAAAATCGCAAAAGAGAACGATGTCATGATTAATATTCTCTACGGAAAGATAGAAGAACTCAAGAACGGTCCCTTTGGAACTCTAATTATCGGAGTTGAGGGCGACAAACAGGATCTCTTCGTCGAAGAGCTAAGGAAATCCGTATTCTTCCTCGAGGAGGTATGCTGATGCTATCTCAGATTTTCAACGCAACTCTTGAGACTCTTTACATGCTACTTCTCTCGGGATTTCTCGCTACTTCTCTTGGCATTCCCCTCGGGGTGGGGTTGTACCTGTGTTCGAGGTCTCGCGGGCTTAAAGGGCTTTACGCTTTGTTAGATCTCTTGGTGAACATTTTTAGATCGATTCCGTTCATTATTCTTGTTCTACTCTTGATTCCCGTTACTAAACAAGTTATGGGAACGATAATCGGTCCTAATGCAGCAATATTCAATCTGACGATTGCGGCTATCCCATTCATGGCAAGGCTTTCCGAGAATTCCTTCAACGGCGTTCCCTCTGGAATCATCGATTCATCAAACTCGATGGGGCTCAATAGATGGCAGATGGTCACAAGGGTTTTGATTCCGGAAACGTTGCCGGATCAGATTGGAAACGTAACCGTACTGCTGATCAATCTCGTCACCTACACGGCAATAGCGGGGGCCGTAGGCGCCGGTGGACTGGGTCAGCTGGCAATCAACTACGGCTACTACAGGTTTCAATGGGACGTGGTTTTTTACGCCGTTATCGTTCTCGTGGCAATCAGTCAGTTTCTTCAGTTCACCGGAGGCAGACTGGCAAGAAGATTACGAAAATAACTCTGGCTTTCATGATTTCCAGGAAATTCCCAGAGAAAACCATCGTGGTTTCGCTCTCCGATCAGGATGTTGTAAACTGGAATGGGGCGAAGAGATTGCTCGAAAACTGAATTCTTCCGGAAAAGACTAGACAGCAATTTGGAGAGTGCAGATTGACATCGATACACTGATTAGCTGAGTAGATCCGATTGATCGTCCTGAACTATAAGCGCCGTTAACGGTCATCAATATCGCGAAAAAACTCGAACTGTAATGAAAGGCTCGACCGAGTGATGCTCATGTCAATCTACAGGAGGGACAGAGCGTGAAAAGCGCTGAAGTGTCGCTGGAAAAGGGTAATTTAAAACAACTGACAATTAGAAGTCTCGTTATCGGAGGGTTTGGTTCGGTAGTAATCACGACCAGTTCCATGTATGTCGCCTTGAGAATGGGTGCTCTTCCCTGGCCAACGATATTCGTTGCAGTGATGTCGCTTGCAATATTGAAGGCGCTCGGAAGAACCAATCTGAACGAGATAAACGTTACGCACACCGCAATGTCATCGGGAGCAATGGTAGCTGGCGGTCTGGCTTTTACGATTCCCGGCATCTGGATCCTTGAAGAGACGTCGGAAGTGGGATTTCTTTCGTTGCTGATCGTCACCTTATCCGGTACTATTTTGGGTGTAGTATTCACTTCGCTTATCCGGCAGCATTTCGTTGAGAAAGAGAAGCTGCCTTTTCCCATGGGTGTTGCGTCATATGAAACGGTCGTTGCCGGCGACGAGGGAGGAAGCAAAGCAAAGTATCTCTTCTCCACAATGGGAATCGCTGCAGCCTTTGTCGCTATAAGAGACGGACTGGGGTGGATTCCGGCTGCATGGTCTTCGGCATGGCTTTATTCGAAGAACATCTTCTTCGGTACATGGATCTCGCCCATGGCAGTTGGAATTGGTTATATAATTGGTCCCCTATTTACCGGTGTCTGGTTTCTCGGAGCGGTTCTTAGCTACTTCTTCATTATACCCGTAGGAGTCGCTCTTGGCTGGTTTGAAGACGTTGCTGCTGCCGCCGCATTCAAAGACAGCCTGGGAATAGGACTGATGGTCGGAACTGGACTGGGGATCCTAATCAAGGGAATCCTCCCCCGAGCAAAGGAGGTATTCGGAAAACCGCAGAAGCGTGAAAAAGGACACGTAGGAAGGAAACAGATACTAACCCCTCTCCTCTTTGCCGCGGTTGCCGTATTTCTGACAACATTGACGGAGATGAGCCTAATATCATCTCTGCTTACGATTGTTGGAGTTTGGCTTACAACTGCAATGGCCGCTTCGATTACCGGGCAGTCTGGTATCAATCCGATGGAGGTCTTCGGAATAATTATCCTCTTAGGGGTAAAGGTAGTGTCAAATATCGGCACTATTGAGGCCTTCCTGGTAGCTGGAGTTGTTGCCGTGGCTTGCGGACTCGCGGGAGATGTACTCAACGATTTCAAGTCCGGCTACCTCTTGAAAACTGATCCTAAAGCTCAGATTATTGCAGAGACGGTCGGTGGAGTGATCGGTGCAGTTGTATCGGTTGTTGTCCTGTTTATTATGCTCAGGGCCTATGGTACAATGGGTCCGGGAACGGGGCTTCCCGCGCCACAAGCGTATGCCGTTTCTACAATGGTCGGTGGTCTTCCCAATTCTCCGGCTTTCTTCTTCGGCCTGATGATGGGAATACTGATTTATCTGATGAAACTCCCCGGGATGACCCTGGGAATTGGAATGTATCTTCCCATGGAGATATCGTCTGCCGCTTTTTTGGGAGGCGTGATAAGTCTTATCTCCGTGAAGCTTAATCCGAAATCGAAAGAGAACGGTCTGGTGGTGTCGTCTGGGCTTCTTGGAGGAGAAGGGATTGCCGGGGTGGTTCTTGCGATTATTAGAGTGCTAACAGGAAGTTGACATTTTCGTCGATATGTTTGAGGAGTTGTTTTGAAGAGTTCTCATGTTGTACTCACGTTTCCTTTCAACCGCGCAAATATTTCTTTGAAGTGGTTGTTCATAGGTACAATTATCGGATTGCTTGGTTTTTTTCTCGTAGGCCAGTCAAGAAAAAGAATAGAGTCTCCGTATTACGCAGATCAGATTTCTGCGGCCCGGCTAATGGCATCATCAATTGAAGAGCTTTCCAGATTCCGTGAATCACTTGGTATAGAAATCGATCCCTCAGTCGACCCTAACTTGACAGGCCTTATAGGTCCTGAATTCACTGAAATCACAACTACTCTCGGCAATCTTGAGGCGAAGAGGACTTCAACAAACCCTGATTTCGCGGCTCTTATGGTCAAGTTCTTCAAGCAACTGAATCTTGAGAAAGGTGAGCCGGTAGCTATCGGTGCAAGCGGTTCCTTTCCGTCTCTTCTCCTTGCAACACTTTGCGCCTGCGAGACCTTGGAGCTCGAACCGTTTGTGATCTACTCGATAGGCGCCTCTGAACACGGCGCAACTCACCCAGAGTTTACTTTTGTCCATATGCTGAATCGCCTCGTAGAAGCCAATCTGCTCATAGACAGTCTAATTGCTGTCTCACTTGGAGGCAACTACGATACTGCAAGCGGGATGTTTTTCCCGGGTGCGCGCGAACTAATGACCGAGATAGCTTTGTCATCTGGCAAGACCTTTATCTATGAGGAACCTCTTCAGGCAAGCATAGACAAACGTCTGGACATCTATATCCAAGAGGCCAAAGGGCTTCCTTCCGTATTCGTAAACGTGGGCGGTGCAGCACCGAATTTCGGCAATACGCTTATTGCGATAAGTCTCGATAACGGTTTGCTTACAGCGTTCAATTCAATACCGAAGGGTGATGAAAGAGGACTGATCTTTGAGTTCGCTGAACTCGGAGTACCGGTGATCCATCTTCTGAACATCAGAGATCTTGCTCTGGATAACGGAATTCCTATTGATCCCGTTCCATTTCCCGAACCAGGAGAAAGTGGCGTCTTTTTTGTAGATAGTTTCTCTTTGCCCTTAATAATTGTCTTTCTGTGCCTGATGGTTCTTTGTATCGTTGTGGGACGGGTGATTCACTAATGAACAACATAATTCTTGCAGGAATTGCACTGGTGATTCTTCTTTCAGCCATGTTGGCTGAAAACGTAATATCTAGAAAGAGGAAGGCGCGGCTCAGGGTTATCGTTCAGGTAAACGGAACGAGAGGGAAGAGTGAAACCGTAAGGCTAATCCATGGGGCGCTGAAAGGCAACGGGTTTAGGGTTCTTGGGAAGACCACAGGTACGGTACCTCTGTGGATTACTCCAGAGGGGAAACACGTAGAGATAATTCGCCGTGGCCCTGCAAACATACAGGAACAGTTTCTCGCACTGAGAAAATCCTGGCGCGACAAATGTGACGCACTTGTTGTCGAATGCATGGCCATAAAACCCGAAATGCAGCTTGCAAGCGGAAGAATACTCGATGCAGACATCACAGTAATTACAAACACGTACCCAGATCACATTGAAGAGATGGGAAACACCGAAGAAGAGACGGCCGGTGTTCTTTCCTTATCAATCGCACCTGGAAAGACCTGTATCGTAGGAAGTCTGTCGCCCGAAGCTCATGAAAGAATTAAGAAGACCTGCGAGAAAATCGAAACAGAATTGATTGGTGCAGCTCCATCAAAAGAAGACCTCTCCGGGTTCAGATTCCTTCCCCATAACGAAAATCTTTCTATCGCAGCAAAAGTTGTTGAGCTTCTTGGCCTTGACAAGTCGCTGGCAATCGAGGGAATGAAGGAGGTTCAGCCAGACGTCGGAACTTTCCGGTATCTGATGCTCGGATGCAAAACGAGAAATGCCATTCTTGCAAATGCATTTGCGGCAAATGATCTACACTCCACTTCTCTTCTTCTGGAAAAAGTGAAACGGGATTTTCCAGAGAAAGATATTATCGGGTTCTTCAATTCAAGAGATGACAGGCCAGATAGGGCCGCAATTTTCGAAACAATGATCAGGAGTTTCGATAGAATAATTGTTAGAGGGCCCCTCCCTAGAAGGATTTTGAAAAGCAAGAGTGTAGAGAAGCTAGATGATCCGAGTCAACTGGATTCGCATCTGAACGGAAGCGAGCTAGTGTTTGGCTTCGGTAATATTCGCGGCCTGGTAGACTGGCTGAACGGTATGGAGGAGATCTCATGAGTCCAGCTTTGTTCTCGATTGGAATAGTTATAAGTACTGCATTCTGGTGGTTGACGGGATTATCTGCAGGTGGACTTGTGACTCCCGTCTATCTTTTTATTTTCATGGAACAACCTTTGAGGCTTCTATACACCTGGGCAGTCGGCCTTGTGACGTTTCTCGTCCTGAATCTTCTCCAGAGATATCTGATTCTCTACGGCAGAAAGAGGATGGCTCTCGGTATTGTTCTAGGTGTTTTCGTCAAACTCTCTCTGGATACCTTCCTTATGCCAAGTCTTCCGGTAGAGTTGTTTGCAACTGTAATCGGCACGATTGTTCCGGGGCTCATCGCTAATGACTTCTACAGGCAAGGAATAATAAAGACTTCTCTTTCACTGGCCTTTGTAACTTTGCTTATCTGGCTTGTAAATACATTGATAAGAACAGTGATGGTTATCTAGCAGTAGAATTATCTGAAGATGGCGAGCCTTATAATCAGAAACAAACTGGAGATTGCCAAAGAGATAACGGAAGAGGGGAATCCGATTTTCATGAAATCGAGAAAACTGTGCTTATTTCCATACTCCTTGTTGACCATCTCAAAGCACATTACATTTGCGAGATGACCGGTTACCGTTCCATTCCCGCCGAGGTTTGCTCCCAGAGCAAGTGCAATCCAGAGATCATATTGAAGCGGATAGTGAACGGAGAGTTCAGCAACTATCGGAATGAATATCGTAACCACGGGAATGGCACCGGTTACCATGGCGATCATTCCACTAACCCAGAGTATTAGCATCGAGAGAACTGCGGGGTTGTTGGAAAGACCTAAAGCCAGATCGGAAAGCTCACTTGTTATTCCCGTGCTTTCGAGTGAATATGCAAGTGAGAAGAGCCCGATAAAGAAGAGAATGGCGTTCCAGTCGACTTCGTTTGCCACCGATTCAAAGTCCTTTCCAGTATATAGGAGTAGAAACGCCGCTCCCAGAACCGCAAAAAGTGACATTTCGATATCCACAATGCTGTGAACTGCAAATCCAACGACAACAACTATCAATGTGGCGAGGCTCACATACATCAACTTCTTGTTAGTAATAACTCCGTCAAGCTTAAGTCCTTGGATCTCCTCTTTCTTGTTCGAGATGGATGAAAGACCTCTTAGAATTCTGTATCGGGAGATCAGCATGAGAGCAACATATGTCAATACAAGCGGAATAAACACTAGGCTGCTGAAGGTCATAAATGGAATCTTCGATGCGTTACCTATGATAATGTTTGGGGGATCGCCAACAAGAGTCATGCACCCGCCAATATTTGAAGCGAGAATCATGACAGCCGTGAATCCAAAAGGATTGAATCCTGCAGTATCTGCAACAAAGAAAATGATGGGCATGAACATGATCATGGTAGTCACGTTGTCCAGAACCATTGAAAAGACCGCTATAAGAGCGGAAAATAGAACCGATAGCAAAAGGATGTTGCCTTTTGTCGCCTTCAAAGTCCTGACTGCAACATACTGAAAGAATCCCGTCGACTTAATTACAGCAACAATGACCATCATTCCTATAAGAAGAAATATGGCGTTGAAGTCCACAAACTGTGAAATAGTCTCGATTCTCATACTCTCAGAGACTTTGAGGGCCACCAGCATCATACCTGCGGTAAAGGCAATCAATACCCTGCGCCTCTTCGAAAGTACAATCAGTATGAAAGTCAATATGAAATAAACCACAATGAAGATCCTGTCCATAAGTCCCATTGTATCTCAAAAAGCTTAACAAATGAAGAGGCGAGCAACCTTTGGATAACCCGACGATGAATATATCATGGCACTTCACACGGCTCTTGAAGAGAGATATTTCTAATATGGATGATAGGATTCGCTCGATTTGCATTCAGCGCTGTGGATGATCACGATCGTTGCTAAGCGGAAAAATGATTCGATCGCAAACAAGAGATTAAAGGAGCTAGATCGGAGTCTAATAGGTCCTCAAAGGCCCTTCGTTTAGAGAGAAGAATGAGTTATGATTGATAGAAGATATTCGCTAAATGACGCTTAAAAGCAATGAGGTGTTGTTTTGAAATTAGTAGCGATCTGCCTTATCGTTTCTCTCTTTCTTCTTTCGGGCTGTTTTTATTCCGGAGTGGATGGGTCTTTTCAGTTCAGCAGCCCGGTAATCGGTAGAAATGGAGAGGTTTTTGTGAACACTATGGACACAATATTTTCCTTCACTTCAAGTCCAGATACCTACAGGAAGGTCTTCTCTTTGCAGTCAGCCGGTGGGGAATGGTTCAGTTGTGACCCATCAATTGACATTGAGGGTAACCTGTATATTGGAACAACTTCGGGAAGACTAATGAAACTTTCGAGTGAAGGTGTAGTTCATTGGTCATTTGGAGGAACAGAGGAAGCGGGAGCCTCCACAGTCAGGGGAAGTCCCTCTTTCGATGCCTTTGGCAACGTGTATTTTGGAACATATGGCGGTGTTCTCTACTGCATCTCTTCAGGCGGAAAGGAACTCTGGAACTTCGAAACCGGACGAGAGATCTGGTCGAAGCCCGCTGTCGGGGTAGATGGAACAGTCTTTTTTGGCACACTGACAACCGGGGGGAGTGATTCAAACTACTTCTTCGCAGTTAATGGCGGGGAGCTTCTCTGGAGATATGAGACTGAGACTATATCTTCTGGCTTCTATTCCAGTCCGGCAATAGGTGAAGATGGAACCGTTTACAGTACCTGTCATGACGGTTATCTTTATTCCTTCGATCCGGTAGACGGTTCCGAGAAATGGAAGCTTCAGATAGCAGAAAACCCTGACAATTCAGCGATTGCGGCTAGTCCCGTAGTTGGAGATAAGGGTTTGATTTTCGCCTGTACATACAATGGACAGTGCTCGGCAATATCAAAAGAAGGATCTTTGATATGGAGAACGGAGCTTGAAGATGAAATAGTGGCGACTCCGATTTCTTCTTCCGACGGTACTCTATATGTAATCGTACGTGGCGAGGCAAAGATCTTCCAACTG
>JAFGAP010000227.1 GCA_016933635.1 Kosmotogaceae bacterium | reverse complement strand
TATGTACGGGGTACCGCTAAACCTGATGCAGAACAACTGCCTCTGGTACAATGTTGATCTCGTCGAGGAGCTCGGGATCGAGATGCCAATCAAGAGTCTCGACGAATTCCTCGGAGTCTGTGCGAGAGTAAAGGCCGAAGGCTACGTACCTCTAGCAGTTGGTGCGGGAATGGGACAGCAGTTCTGGCTCGGAACGCTTTTCGAAGCCGTAAACAGTGCCCTATCCGGCGGAGGCGCGGACTTCTTCGTCGATTACTATGCCGGCAAGACGACGCCTTCCGAATCCGAAGTTTTCATTGAGACGCTCAAAGTTCTCAGAACCCTTATCGTTAATGGATTCGTCAACGATGACTGGTCTGCTCTAACTTGGGACCAGGCTTCCGATCTTATGGCTACTGGAAAGGCTGTCTTCTACGTCATGGGAGACTGGGCAAAGGGTCATTTCACTTCAATGAACATGGTTCCCAACGTAGATTTCGGTTATCAGCCCTTCCCTGGAACGGACGACGTATTCATCGGACATGCAGACTGTTTTGTTCTTCCGATAGGTGTCGACAGAAAGATCGCCAAGGACTGGATACAGTTCCTGACGACAGTCAAAGCGGCAAATACGTTCTGCCCCATCAAAGGCGCGGCACCATTTGTTCTCGACGCTCCTCTCGATGTCTATGATGACATTACAAAGGAGATCCTGGGCTACTTCCGTGATGACGGAGTTGCGAAAGTGCTCTCCCAGTTTGGAGCACCGCCCGAATCGTATCTCGACGTTTTCGGAACGGCCTTCAGTGAGTACTTCAATTCACCAGAGATCAACGAGAACACACTTGGCAATTTCGATTACGCTTACGAAGAGGTTTTCCTGTTCTAAAACAGACCGGCAGGTGTAAGGGCACCTGCCGGCCGTTCGCGCTCAAATGTTTTTCGAAACCAAGGAGTTGGATTATTTGAGCAAGAGAGTACAAATACTACTTTTCATTTTACCAGGTTTGATCCTTGTCGGCCTGTTCGTCTATGGCTTCACGGCGTGGACGTTTCAGGTATCGTTGACAAACTGGCGAGATGTCGGATCGGCGGGAGACTTTGTGGGGTTGGATAACTATATCAGGCTTTTTTCAAGAGACCGGGTTTTCAAAGCTTCGCTGGTCAACACTCTCAAGCTTACACTGGTGTTTATCGGCGTAACGATCCCTCTCGGCCTCTTCCTTGCGGTGCTTCTAGACCTCAATTTGAAGGGAAAACAGCTATTCAGACTGATATTTCTGCTCCCGCTATCCTTTTCCTTTGTTGCCTCGGCATCAATGTGGACTTGGATGTTCTCTCCGGAGATAGGCTCGGTGAATGCCTTGCTTCGGGCAATCGGACTAGATTCTCTTACCCAGCCGTGGATCACATCTGACAAACAGGCATTGATCTGTATTGCAATAGCTTATGTATGGCAATTTTCAGGCTTCTCGACATTGGTCTACTACGCGGGAATAAGTGGAGTGGCGCCAGAGATAACCGAAGCTGCGAAGATCGATGGGGCTTCAACCTTTCAGAGGTACATGAAGGTGATAATTCCCATGCAGAGACCGGCAACGCTCACGGTCCTCATGATTCTTCTCATGTATTCACTGAGAGTTTTCGACCTCGTCTGGTTAATGACCGGAGGAGGACCGGGCAGTTCTACGGAGATACTTTCGACCTTCATGTTCAGAACGGCCTTCAACAGAAATAGATTCGGATATGGGGCGGCCGTCGGGGTCGTGATGTTTGCCGTATCGATCCTGATTGTCATTCCATTCTTTACTAGACTGAGGAGAAGCGAGTATGAGTAGGGCAAGATCAAGATCGATTTCAGGAGTAGGAGATATCACAAAGAAGGGCATCATCTATCTATTGCTTCTAGCTGCAGCCTTCTTCTATCTCTTCCCGATATACACGGCAGTGAACACTTCTCTGAAGAGCAATCAAGAACTGGCCTACGGTCCAGTTAATATAGTCAGAAATCCCGAATTCGCGAACTACCTCAAGGCCTTTTCCGAGATAGACAAACCGATCTGGAACAGTTTTGTGATAACTATGGTTGCAACTGCAATATCTTCGGCGCTCGGTGCATGGGGAGGCTTCGGATACTCCAAACTGAAATTCAGGGGAAGTTCCGTTCTCTTTCTGATTCTTGTTCTGGGATTTTACATAGCTCCCCAATCGATACTGATACCGTTATTGAGATTCATTGGAAGTATCGGTTTGTACAACTCGTACTGGGGGCTGATACTTACACATACTGCGTACGGGGTTCCAATTACGACACTACTTTTCAGGAACTATTTTGAATCTCTGCCCACAGAGGTTGTTGACAGTGCGAGAATAGATGGATGCAGCTACATTGGCACCTTCTTCAGGATTGCGCTCCCGCTATCATTGCCGGGTTTTGCAGTTGTAGCAATCTTTCAGTTCACGAATATCTGGAATGAATTCCTTTTCGGGTTGATCCTAACCAGGGGAGCTGATTCTCAGCCGCTTACGGTTGCGATTGGCAATCTGAAAGGGACAACCGTTGCATCGTGGAATATTCAGATGGCCGGGATGTTGATCTCTGTTCTACCCGTGCTAATCGTGTACATATTCTTCTTGAAATTGATTGTAAAGGGACTACTTATGGGTTCGGTAAAAGGCTAGCAGATTGAAGATAAATGATTGAAAATGGAGGTGTTAGCGTGAAGAAAAAGGTATTGCTTCTTGGAGAAACATGGAACGTAACAAAGATTCACACAAAGGGATTCGACGTTTTGGAACTGGGAGGTTTTGATGACTACTCTGTGTATTTCAAAGAGCCAATGAAGGCCTTTGAGGACATAGAAGTGACACACATCCCCAATCATCAAGTGCTCAGCATGTTCCCGCCGACCGCAGAAGAACTTGCGAAGTTTAACGTAGTAATCATAAGCGACTGCGGAAGAAACACCCTCACAATGTACCCCGATATGTTCAAAGTACCTATGGGCCCGAATAAGGTCCAGATGTTGTCGGATTACGTTCTCAAAGGCGGATCTCTCATAATGACGGGTGGATACGTTGATTTCCAGGGCTTCCAGGGC
>JAFGAP010000226.1 GCA_016933635.1 Kosmotogaceae bacterium | reverse complement strand
CGGAGGACTCTTTCTCGATCAAAGGTGGTTGATTACTCCTGAAGATGCATGAGGGCGTCAAGAACAGTACAATTGATATGAAAAGGGCAAAGAAAAACAGTTTTAGTTTCATTGTTTTGTGTTTTTCACCTCCATGAAATGCTGGTGCTGAGATAGGCCAAACCTGTAGAAAGAGGCAGTTGCCAACTCACGAAATATCACTCTTCACTTCACAGGCCAAATGCTGAGCACAACAACGCCAAACAAGTGAGTGCATCAATTCGAGAACGGCTTGTCGGATGGAGCTCAGAGCAAAACTAATGATCAAGCAAATTGGGTCTGGCTATGCGCCAAAAGAGAATCTAGTAGGGAATTCAATGGAGTTAAAACACTGCAGACTACAGCAAATAGTCGATTTCTTGTCGACGCCACAACTACATACTATCAGAATTTCCTTTCTCAGCAGAGGTGAATTTGCAGTTGTCGCCTTTTCGCGATACTGTCTAAGCATTTCGTGAATGAGCCTTAAGAAGAACAGTCACCGTTTTGTATGAATTGCTCTTATCACCCTTCACGATGAGTTCGTTGCCCACAATATCGGCATTCTCGACTTCGATTTTCCTGGATGCCATAATAGGAATTGAAGTAGTCTTTCCCGGTGATCTAACAATCAGCTGCCAGCAGCCAGATTCCGATATTCTCCTAACTGCTATTATCCTGGGTTGTGAACTCTTTTTGCCTTTGGTGAGCTGTGGTTCAACTGGAAGGATCAAGAACGGAGCTGTATAAGTAATCAAAATGTCCAGCTTCTTTCCCGATATACTTGTGTCGAGTTCAACTCTCTTTGATGTGATTCCGTCGAGGGTTCTTACGGGAAGCGGTTCGTTGTTGACAGAAATCCCAACATCACTTGATTGTTTGGGTATCCACGGTGTGAAACGTACAGGGATTTCCTTCTCCATATGTATTCTAAAATGCTGCGTTACTTCTATCCAGTCACTAATCAGTGTCGTACATTCATATGACAACGACAGACAGTTGCTCCCTAACGCTAGACAGGGAGCTTCTACTCTTCTGAGGTTCAACGGTATTGATGGCTGAAAGTCAATGATACCCTCGATTATGTTTGGAGCGAAGCCAAGCACACCTTCGTAGAATGGTTGAAATCCCATTGTTTCAGACCAGGCCTGATGAGGACATATCCCGGACAGTGAGTAGGTATTCCCATGTAGAACTTCCGGGATATACCCTGATGAGAAGT
Source organism: Kosmotogaceae bacterium (assembly GCA_016933635.1). Classification (GTDB taxonomy): domain Bacteria; phylum Thermotogota; class Thermotogae; order Petrotogales; family Kosmotogaceae; genus Mesotoga. Next base: position 11,578 of record JAFGAP010000226.1, on the reverse strand, counting down.
CCTTATTTGTGTATAGATTGGCAAGCATATGATTGTGAGCGTCAAGATCCGCCCCAAGTCTGAACTGAGCCAAAGCAGCCCAACCGGTAAATAGAGGCCAGACGCTTCCCTCATGATAGCCTTTGGGATTGAATATCCCTGAGCTCTTCCCTATTATTCTTACCCCCCAGTCGGTGGAAAAGTCATCACTAGCCAGATCTTCGATCTGGGCGGAGATTCTTTCGTGAGGCACACAGTTGAAGATCAAACCCATTGAAGACATAATCGTTCTGAATTTCATTTGCTTTCCCGCTTCATCTATTCCTAGAGCAAAACCCATCTCAGGATCGTATAGTTTTTCGAGGCCAATCAAGCATCGTTCATGTAGATCTGACAAATGAGACTTAACCCTTTCCTCTCCAAGATAACTGGAAAGCATTCCTATGCCCCTGAGAGCTGCAATCCATATGCAGTTCAAATAGAATGAGGCCTTTGCGCCGTACAGTTTTCCCCCTTCGACCCAGCCATGGCCAGCAATAGTGTTTTCAATAAGACCGTCACCATCTGAATCGGTTTCTGAGCAGTAGTCTAGAGCTTTCTCTATTCTGCCCCAGTTTTTCCTTGCAAATTCTATGTCGCCACTCTGCATGCAGTACCTATACATCGCGTAAAGATAGAGGGGAGTGGAGTCGGCGGCGTCATAGTGGACAACGTTGCTGGTAGTGAGTTCATGATAGATCTTTCCATCGATTCTCTGGAATTTCATTAGAAGTTCTAGGTTCTCTTTGACGGTGGTGAAGTCTCCAATGTCGAGAAATGCCAGTGAGCACCAAAGGCTGTCTCGGCCGAAGTACCAGGCGTAACCGGGCCTCGCACTGAACCAGCCCGGTCTACTGGAAGCATATCCAGCTACAAGGCCAGTTCCAAGATTCGGTACGGTCACTCTGAACTTGATTGCTCCAATTCTTGCCAGGTCAAGAGCCTCATTGAGTCTTGAGTCATCTGTTATGATCCTTCCCTTCTCGAGGTACTTCAGGTAGAATTCGTTGGCCTTGAGTATCTCATCTTGCATATCGATTTGCTTCGGGAGCTCTTCGTCTTCGATACATGAGATCACCGAGAATACGGCCGTTCCTGTCACTTTGCTGCTAATCGTCACTGAGATCTCTTTGTCAATCCTATCCAGAGATAGTGAGGATGGACTCGAGAAGATGAACAGGCTCTTGATCTGGGCGTCCTCGGTCTGAAGAATGAACCCTTTATCAAGTTTGGTGAACCGTTTTTCTCCATTGAAGGCATCATCCATTGGCCACATTATCCTGAGATCAGATTCAATACGAATATCGATCTTGTGTTCTATATAGTCGTAGAAATCGAACTGCAAGAACAGATAGGGGTTCTCTAGACTACAGAAGACAGTTATCTCTCCGCAGCAAAGTTTATATACGACTCTTTCGGGTGTGTAGAGAACACTATTGAGCGCTTTTGACATGTGTTCTCCATCTATAGAGAACTCCATGGATCTCAATATTCGGAAGGGATGCACCCACACTTCTTCAATTCTATGGACAGAGGCATTTGCAAGAATACGTCGGCCTGAGGAATTGATGTAACCTTTGGCGTTTTCGATTTCGATAGACGGAACTGGCCAGTTAGTAACTGACAAGACTGATGGAGGTCTTTGATCTGAAATCTCTGAAGCCTGAGCAAATACCGACTTCGATTCCTTCCAGTATTTGCCTTGTCTGTCAGGAGAAAGCATCCAGAGGATGCTGTTCTCGATGAACCTTCGTGCTTCGGCATTATACGGATTAACGGGTTCCTCAAATGAAAGATAGCCTCCGATAGAGAGAACTGGAAAGCCTCCAACATCATGAAGCCAAATCAGTTTTCTGTTCCTAATATAGCTTATATATCTTTTCTCGACGGCTACTACCTTTGCTCTACTGCCAAGATAGTAGAAGACATTCGGTATCTTTTTAAGGCTGTTGAGATGGGTGCTGTAGAAGCCTCCAAACAATCCTTCAAACAGCGGGTGGTTCTTATAGCATTGAAATCCCCTTTTGTCCCACGGGGAGCTGTCCATAAACACTCTTTGCTCTTCAATAGTGCCGGCATCCTCTAACCCAATCGTTTCAATCATTCTGACGGCCTTTCCAATTAGGACTGTAGGTTTGACCCCTATTAAGGGCGATAGAGATTTTGGATCCAGTACGATGTTGTTCAGTATTATCAGTTCATTCTTATCGCAGTCAAGTCTCGCACTGGTTCGGTATCTAGCTTTCTGAATAATCTCAGTGAGGTGGTTCCCTTTCTCTTCAATGACACAGATCATCTGCAGTTTCTTACCTCGACCACAGTTCATCTTGCGAGTATCTCTTCGAAAAGTTCGAATGAGGCTCCCTTTGATACCAGTAAGCTACAGTGGCAATGTCGTCCGTCAATGGCTGGAATGTTCCGTCGGGATACCAACCAAGCGCTTGCACTGTTACTTTGATTGAGTTGCTGAACCGTATGGGATCAGGAATATGCCAGCGATAGAGGCCGTGCCTGGGAACCTGTCCCTCATCTCTTTTCCATAGAGGGTAACCGCAGAAAGGAGCGGAGAAGGACTCCCCAAAACACCAGGCACCTCCAAAGTAATCTTCGGTTCCCGTTGTACAGATACTCGGGTCTTCTTCGCCGTCAATGAAGAACTTGACTTCTCCCTCTCCCCACCAGCCATTTGAGAACTGAGTCCAGGAGGCAACCGTGCCCACATAATGACCGATGCCGCTGACACCATCCAGGATTACATGTTCCGGACACTCTCGAGTGGTCATTGATCTTCTCCAATCTGCATGGAAGTATGCGGCTGATTCAGGTATTCTCCCCAGAGAGTAGTCAATCTGATAGAAGAAGTTTTGAAAAGGCTTTGGAGAGAGGTTCTCAACTTCAATTCTCGCGCAGTTTTCGAAAGGCATCGGCCAGTAGCAGTTGAACCCGCCTGATGGGTTTACCGCCACTGGAAGCGAGTTAATATTGTATCTCAATCCGTGCGTGCAACCAAAAAAATCACCTAGCGGAGCTTCAACTGAAGGAGATTGTTCGTTATCCCAGTAGAACCTTATCAAGCAGCTTCTGTATGCGTTACTGTCAACGGTTATCCAGATGTGCCTTATAGTACCGGGCCCCTCAATTCTTGCCAGTTCGACTCTTTCCGTTGCAGGAAGCTCGATACAAGGTCTGACTTTCCACCCCTGTCCCAGCTTTCTTGCAGGCCCCTTCCCTTCAGGATGCTCTAGAGCTCCTCCGGAAACACTTCCGTTGGGATTCTCCGCGGAAATCGATCGCGAGCATTCATTCTTGATCTCACATATGTCACCAAAGAACGACAAGTTGATCACCCCTTCCTTCTATTCTGCCAGCGACTGGCTACTTGTCGTAACCCGATGTAAGTCTTATTCCCTGAACGATCCATTTCTGGGCGAAAATATAGATCAATATCATCGGAATAGACGAAAGAGCTGCGGTGGCCATCTGCGCAGGGTAGTTCGTAACGTATTGAGAGGAGAACATCGCTACCCCTACTTCAATAACTCGCATCTCTTTGCTTCTCGTAACTATCAACGGCCAGAAGAAAGATCTCCATTGCGCGAGAAAAGTGAAGGTCCCAACTGTTGCAACCACCGGTTTGCATAGAGGCATGATTACTTTCCAGAATATCTGCCAGGAAGACGCTCCATCTATTCTCGCGGCATCTTCTATACTGCTCGGAAGGCTAAGCATATACTGTCTCATGAGAAACATTCCCCAGATATTTCCAAGCGCAGGAATTATCATCGCCCAATAGGTGTCAACCCAATTCATCGAGTGTAGGATGATGAATCCTGGAATAAGAGTAACAACTCCTGGGAGAAGCATAAAAGTAATGAAAAGTTTGAACATAAAATCTCGACCAGGGAAGTGTAAACGAGAGAGAGCGTAACCGCCCATCGCTATTAGGATTATCTGGCCGATAAGCACTGCAACTGTTATGAATAAAGTGTTGAAGATATATCTTCCCCATGGTTGCGATTGCCACATTTCCACGTAGTTCTCCCAACGAAGAACATCCGGGATCAGCTTTGGTGGAAGTCTGTACATTTCAAACTCTGCCATGAATGAGAAAGAGATCATGAGAATATAAGGAAGTAGTGTGGATAGTCCAAGAAGGATTAGCAAAGCCATAATTACTACTTTGACGAAAATCGAGAAGAATCTGTTATTCATCTCATCATCTCCTCTCTAGAAGTAAGCCTGCCAGCTCTCTTTGCCAAAGAGCTTGAATTCCACCAGAGTCAGCGCGGCCAGCAACAGGAACAAGATCCACGATTGTGCTGCGGCATACCCCATTCTCATATCCACCCAGGCAGACTGCCAGATATGATAGAAGACGACATCTGTTGACCTAAGAGGTCCTCCCTGAGTCAAGACATAAATTGGAGTGAAGACCTGGAATGACCCAATGACGCTGGTGACAAGAACGAACAGACTTGTCGGTTTGAGCAGGGGGAGCGTTATCTTCCAAAAAATTCTTGGTTTGCTCGCTCCATCAACTGCAGCCGCGTCATAGAAGTCCTTTGGAATGCCCTGGAGCCCAGCCAGGAATATGAGTAGTTGACTGCCAATAGCGGACCAAATACCGATTATCATCATTGATATCAGTGCGAACTGAGGTGATTCAAGCCAGGCTATTGACTTTATTCCGACAAGGCCAAGAATGAAATTCAGGACCCCGAAGTCTCGATTGAAAATCCAGCGCCACACGATTGTAGTTGCGACCCCTGCAGTTACAACGGGAAGGTAATAAAGTACTCTCAGCACAATCGAAAGCTTTCCCAGCTTGTTAACCGCGATTGCCAGTAGAAGAGATATGAACATACCAATGGGAACATAGATCGAATAAACGGCGGTATTCTTCATTGCGTTCCAGAATTTTAGATCCGAAAAGAGCTCAATGAAATTCCCAAAACCAACAAAAGGCTTAGCTGCATCTACAATGCTCCATCTCCTAAAAGCCAAGAACAGAGCGAATCCCATTGGGCCAACAGCCCACCAAACCAAATGGACTAGCGCAGGGAGAAGAAATCCGTAACCAATCAAAGTTCTATTTATGAGTGTTTGAGATTCTATGTTCGAAATAATGAAGGTGCTTACCACAACCATCACGAGAAGTACGAGAATGGCTCCTATCGAAAAGAATTGTATTGAAAGAATGGAGTTTTCCCTAGAAGTTTCCTCAAACAGAATTGTGAACTCAAAACCATCAATGTTTTTCTTCACATAAGTGTGAACTACATCGTTCACCTTTGCCTTTCCGCTTTCCATATCATTCTGGTTGAAAGAATTCATGATTTCCAAATTCGCAATTCTCTTCTCGCTCAAGTTCGAAACGACGATGTTGTCATCTTTCTTTATTATGAAACTGGCACTCAAGACTCGTTTAGATCTATCAACAAACTCCTTTAATGATCTTTCACTTTCGTATCCCAACAAGGAACTTGCATCGCTGAACCAACCCTTTGCGTTTTTGAGGGCCACCGCGCTGCTGACCTTGCTAAGTGAGTCCCCAAACAAAGAGAAAGCGAATACACCAAACAAGATTATAGCCGGTAGATAGGCTATGAATCCAAGGAGAAAGCGAACAGACCTTTTCATTTTGATGGAGGATTGAGATCTCCTGAATAGCAAATACAGAAAGAGCATAGCAAAAACCGATGAAGAAAAAGCAGAAATCCAGAGGAATATCAACATCGAACGGCTCTCTTCAGACCATTCCGATGATTCAGTAATAGTTGTGAAGAATCCGATGACTTCCCAATTGTCAGAGTCGTAAACCGCAATGGCGTTCAAGGTTGCCTTTTCGTCTTCTACAGAGATCTCTTCGGCTTCGGGCTTTTGGCTATTCATTGTCTTCGTGAAAAGCGAGTTCAAAGTCTCATAGTCAAGCATTGGATAAGCATTAAGAGAAGCAAAATCATCCTCATTTCCGAAGTACACATTAAGCATTCTCTCGTAGATACTATTCGCCTTGTCCGTTATTCCATCAAATTTATCTAGAACGACTAAAAGAATCGTATCGTCTAGCATAAGTATTCCCGTCTGAATATACGCTCTGCCATCAATCAATGTCATTTCGGTCTTTGGGTAACCGCTTGAAAAAGTGAGATTCTCAAAGAATAAAGAAGATGACAGACTAGCAGGAGAAGAATAACCGAAGTCACGCAGCAAGTTGCCGGAGTAGTCAAACAGACCTACGTACTCTATTTCATCCGAAAGACTTTGGATTACCTCATTGACCGATCCAGGGTTGTCAACCAATATGTTAAGTTTCGTATCAATCTCAGCAGTAAGGTTCTGGTAATTGAGCTTTAGACTTTTCAGCAAAGCTGCTTCACTTTCCGCTGTGAATTCTTCGAAGCTGCTTTTCGCATAAATGTTTAGAATGGCAAATGCTGACAAGATTAGAAGACCAGCAAGAACAACCAAACCCACTAAAGTCTTGTAGCGCCTCAAAGTTATCCCTCCCGAGGGATAAGGGGGCAGTCTAGACTGCCCCCCTCTTCATTCCAGGTTAGTTCTCTCCCTCTTCAATGTACTTATCAATTGTTTCGGCTGCCCAATCCATTGCTTGTCTTACAGTTTCTCCACCTACATTCATTCTGTCAAAGGCCTCGGCCCAGGTGTCTTCAAACTGGGGTCTGTAATACTTGGTTTGAGAACCAACTGGTACTCTTGCAAAATCAAGCATCTTTATGAAAGCCGCGTCAAGTTCATCCTGCTCTGCCTGCAGTTCGGCGATTTCCTTGATTGCGGATATTGCCAACCCGCCTTCCAGACAACGTTTCTTCTGTGCATATTCGCTTGACAGAAATGCTGCGAGCATAGTCGCGCCTGATTTGTCAGCTGCGTTTGCCGGTACGGCCCAACCAGAGGCATAGGTAACAGTCGCCTTATTTTCGGGAGCTGCGTAAGGAATTGGTGCGGCTCCGACATCTAGGTCGGCGCCTTTCGCGATTTGCCCTTTGATTGATACGTTGAACCATCGTCCTGTTATTGTCATGCCAACCTTACCTGTGTAGAAAAGTGCTGAAGTTCCTCCGAGAGAGCTTGCTTCTTGAGGTGAGGGTGCGTATCCTTTCGAGAGAAGATCCATGAAGAATTCATAGTTCTTCACATTGAGATCGCTGTTCAGATATCCCGAGGTCTGAGTAAAGTCTGGACTGAAGACTTCACCGCCGCCTGCCCACAGAAGTGGTACTACAACTCCGACCCACGACGGGAAAGCGAATCCCCAAACATCGTTCTTTCCGTCTCCATCGGTGTCTTTGCTCAAACATCTGGCAGTTTCAGCGAACTCTTCAAGAGTCCATCCTTCCTGCGGGGGATAGGGAACCCCCAGCTCGTCGAATACTTTCTTGTTGTAGAAGATTCCGATCGGACTTGTATCCTTGGGAAGGGCGTATAGACTCCTGCCTGATCTGAATATGTCAACGAGGACCGGGAAGTACTCCGCGAGATTGGTGCCACTCGCACCATCTCTGTTTAGCCTGCTAATGAAAGGGTTGATGTCTGTCAAGTAGTTGCCTTCTACAAAAGCGGGTATCATCTCTGCATCCAGAAGGATCACATCAGGTGGGGTACCGGCTCCAATGTCAGTCAGAATCTTCTGATAGTAGTCTCCGGGAACTGGTTCGTAAGTTACCTCGTACTCCGGATTGAGTCTCATGAATTCGGCAATAATCTCTTCGTCAAGAGCTGCCTCTTCAGCTCCTGCCCAGGTTGTAACTCTTAACTTGGTTACTCCGATGGAAAGTGAAGAAAGCAGAATGATAGCAATCACAAGAAACGCTTTCGAATGTCTTACCCGACGCATAGTTACACCTCCATTCCTTTTACCTGTCCGCGTTCGAAGCGGAGTTGTTGTTTTTAACCGTTAGTTCCCCATCATAATTAGCTTTGAAGATGCCTTCACGTGAAACGACTTTCAATGATTTTCCTGCAAGCTTCAAGTTGTTGATCTCAAAATCGAGGTCGAATGGAAAGGGATCGAAATCGATTCCATCTTCTGAGACATGAATTCCTGCCAGGTACTTAAAGAGAAGATCAATTACCCACGAATGCTGGTAATCGTCGACGCCCCTGTAAACGCTTGCCTTTCCATTGAAGGGGTTATAGTGTTCGAAGCAATTCGGCCTTTTTGGATCGCCTTCAAAGAACATCATCCTAACGAATTTTCGTATTAGCTCGACAGTCTTCTCGCGAAGAAGAGAATCTTTGAATCGTCTGGAGCATATACCCAATACGTCTACAATGTGGCTGTTTGTCATTGGCCAAACTCTGCCATTCCAGGGGCAGTTGTGTCTTTTCCCTTTCCATTCGGCCCACTGACTGAATAGGTGGTCATCAAGACTCGTTGCTGGCACAGGAAATTCCGTCCAGAATTCCAGACTGTTAAGTAAATGTCTTTTAAGCCCTGGAAGATGTGATTCATCTACAATATCTGTGAGGTACGGATAGAAACAAGTCGCTGCCTTCACTCCAGTTCTTTCGAAATTAACCGGTTTGACATCGGAAAATATTTCTTCTTGAGGATCCCACATGAAGCTCAAAACGGCCTTCTTGGTTTTTTCGGTACTTTGATCAAACAGAGCTGCTTCCTCTTCAAAACCAAGTAATCGTGCCATCCAAGATAGCGTCTTCTTTAGGCTGTATATATAAACAGTCGCATCGACGCCCTTCAATCTTATGCTGTTAGTCCAGCCATAGCGGTCGGCCATAGGATCTACTGCTGTATATCTGCTCATGAATTCTTGGCCCGTCTCAAATTGATCTACCACATCATATAGACCTGATTCTTCGGGATCTCTTTCCGCATCGAAATATCTAAGATACTTTTTTAAGGGTTCAAATATCTTTCTAATGAAACTCATGTCCGGATGAACCAAAAAAAGATCCTTAACAGCTCTACCCCAGTCTGCGTGATAAAACCCATTCTCCTGAATCTGGTTAACGTATATGTGGCCTGCGAACGAACCGTCATCCTTCTGGTTATCGACGAAGTTCAGCAAACTACCCTGAGCTATTTCTGGAGTGTTGGACCAACGTGTTTCAAACATGTGACATTGAGCGCTATATGTAATTAATGCCCTGAAATAATCGAGCCCCTCAGAGACTGCAGTGCGTTTCATAAATGATTCATCGCCTTGGCTCTTGAATAGCCTAAGACCGTACCATCTATAGTAGTAATAAGCCTGAAAAAATGGATCACTAGTCCTAAATTGAGGAAGTGACGAGAAGTAGTTGTTCCAGTTGTTGATGCTGCATTTTACAGGGTCTTCTTTGATTAGGCTATCCCAGTTACTCACAATCTCATTCTTGCTTCCGGCAGCTCCAAGGCCACAAACGATGAGTGCTTCTCCGAGAGGAGGAATTCTGATCTTTCTTTGAATTCCTATGTAAAGGAGGCCTTCACGATTAATTCCTCCGTTCGTTATGTCCATCAGAAGACCGTCGCAATTCAGTTTTTCGTAGAAAGGGGTCATTCTGAAGTTTGGAATGTTTGCCGTTCTTTCAGAAAATGTGACATTATAGCTTTCCATTTCCCCAAGTGCAATAAGCACTTCCGCTTCAATTGGTTTTCTTCGGGGTTTGGTTAGCCTCTTTGTGAATACAATTCCCTCGTTTACTGGCTCGACAGATTCTATATCAGTCTCACTATCGTTCTCTGAACAGTGATGTGCTGTCCAGACAATAATATCCATCTCAATTTGCTTCCTACTGGTATTTCTGATATTGACTTTTGATACGAGGAAGTCCTTTTCTGACAGGCACTTTTCTTCAATCAATTCGACATCCTTGCTTGAAAAACTACTTCTGAGAACGGCTGGATTCCACGTTCTGCCTACACATTTGAAATCAACTGGAACACCATCCATCACGGCACTGATTGAGTATCCGGGATCAATTCGCATGTCAAAGTAGCTCAGAAAATCCCACGCCCCTGGATTATCAAGGTGTACTGGAAATGGAGGGGTCCACAATAGTCTATTTCCACCACCCAAATACCATTTGTCATCTCTTTCGAGCATTTTCAAAACATCAATCCCCATGGGCTTGCCTCCCGTCATTGTCCTGGCATTTATGAAGGAGTTTTCGACCATAACCGGTAAGATCATAAATATCTTTCCTGTCTAGTTCAATGATTCGATCATAGACAGTAAAGGCTCTTTCTAGATTCCTTGATTTGATAGCCTCAAACAGTTCCTTGTGAAGTGGTAAACCAGCATCACCAAAGGTTTCCAGTCCAAGAGGGGATTTCCATAGAACTTCCAGACCATCAAATACTACATCAAAGACCTCTTTCAAAAAACGGTTGTGTGATATTTCAAAGATCTTCTTATGGAAACCTGCATCTGTACTGGAAAGCTCAACCCTTGTTTCGATTGCCTTTGAGAGCTTTTCCATGCACTGAGAAAACTCTTCAATGTCACTCTCACATGCATTGGATATCGCGAGAGCTATCGCGGATTTCTCTAAAGTGCTACGGACCTCTATCAAGTCAAATATATCTTTGGCGCTGTCTGTCTCAATTTCAAAATTGACACTAAACTGAATTCGTAACTTCGTTCTCTTCAGAACAAAAGTTCCGCTGCCGTGGATGGTTCTTGTTATGCCTTCATACTCGAGAACTCTTAGTGCTTCTCTCACTACTGCTCTGCTTACACTCAGGCGTTCTGACAGTCCCAGTTCTCCAGGCAATCTATCTAGACCTTCAAGAACTATCATCTTCTTAAGTTTGTTCACAATATCCATTGCAGTTCTTCTCTTAGTTTTCATCCTGGTTTGGCTCCTCAACTTGATCGGTTGTACACTCACAGGACAACTATTCATTCATATTTTAGTATTTGAGCTCATCATTTTTTAGAACCATTGTCGACTGTTACGAGTGTTTGGGATTGAATGTAATCGATTATTGAAGTAAAGAAATGTGATTTGAAAAGTTTCAGAATGAGTTGTCAACAAGTAAGAGTTAAAAGAGGATCTTTATCGTAAGCCAGCGAATCTTAAGCAAGACGGTCTCTGTAGTAATGCAGGGTTGCCAAATGTTTTTTTGAACACATCAGATAGACTCAGTCGCACTAAATTGTCTAAGCGGTGTTGCCACAGAACGTAGTGATAGGGAGGGTTAAGAATCGTTATGACAGACATGAATAAAAGGTCAAGTGAAAGCGATCAAACAAACATTGCCCTTTGTAACATATCTCCAAAGTATGCCGATGCGAATCAGCCCGAAGTGTTCTCCGAAAGAAAACCCGAAGACCAAATGTCTCCGGGTTTGAACCTATTCAATCTTGTTATCTATTGCTCGCCCAGCATCTTCTCCATTACTTCCAGCGCTTCATCAGATAGAAGCACCATTGCCAGTCTTTGAGCAGTGAAGTTGCTTTGCACAGGTCTCTCAACTATGCCGGGTCTGCTGGCATTGAGACGGTCTGACATATTTTCTTTCAAGACTCTCATTCTTTCTTCAACATCGAGATTCTTGAGGCGTTCCTGAGCTTCGGGAGGGAGATTT
>JAFGAP010000225.1 GCA_016933635.1 Kosmotogaceae bacterium | reverse complement strand
CTTGCAACTGACAACTTGCAACTTGGAACTGATCCTTTGCTCTTTCCAGCCACCGACCCGCTACACCCTACCAAGGGCTATATTCTTCTAACAATCTTGAACTTGCTCTTGTCTGCCCTATATAGGGAGATTACGTACTCGATGCAGATGTCGCTCTTTGTATAGGTGAATCGCTTCCTCATTATTGCGCAATCGTCCTGTTCCTGTCTGAGAAAACGGGCCTCTTCCTTCTTGAGTCTGGTAAGCTCCATTTCTTCTTCGGCGTAGGAGATGTTGATTCCAAATTCCTTTCTCAGGATTCCATACAGGGATTCCCTTTCCATATCTCTCTGTGTAATGTTTAGAAGCCTAATGTCGGCCCCTACATTCAGATATGCCTCTTCAATTGCGTAGGGTTCGCCCTCGAGAATCCTTACTCTTTTCAATAGCACAACCATTGCATCGGCAGGAATGTCGAAGAGCTCGACTGCATCGGCAGGAACCCTAACGAGTCTGTTTTCGAGAACCACAGAACGAGTCTCGACGCCTCGCTTTCTTGCTTCGTCTGTGAACCCTGTAAGTATGGCCAGCTGTTCTTCTCTCTTGGAGCCAGTAACAAAGGTTCCCTTTCCCTTCAGTCTTTCAATGAAACCCTCTCTTCTGAGCTCATCCATCGCTCTTCTGACTGTAAGTCTGCTTATGCCATACTTTTGACATAGGTCCTTCTCTGTTGGAAGCTTGTCTCCTTTCTGATATTTTCCCGAATTCAGGGATTCCTTCAAGTCAACATATAGCTTGTAATACAGCGGAATCGGTGTTTCGGCCATGACGACCCCCTTCAGTCTCTATACTTCAACTCACCGGGATAAAGAAGACAATCCTCGACAAAGTCGATGAACTCCATTCCGGATTCCTTCCACGCTTTGTAATCAAGGTTCTGTGTTCTGATCTTCTGTGCGCTTTCTTTAATGCCTATTAGATCGTCCGAACGATCCAAGATATCAAATTGTTCATATTTTAGCAAATAATCCATCATCTTCAAAGTTATCACGAAATAGTTGTCTTCAATCCTGGGGAAAAACTCCACTCCGCTGCAATTGGCATTGGCATACTTTCTGTAAAACGGCATATAGTCGCGGCTCCTCACTCTAAGATCCGGAAACTCCTTCCTGAGATATTCGGTTAAGTCGGCACCGTCTATCCACGGAGCGCCTATCACGAGGAAGGGTTTGAAAGTACCCCGGCCTTCCGATACGTTTGTACTTTCAAAGAAGCAGGTTCCGGCATAACCGAGAAGAGACTCGTATGTTGGCACATTTGGCGAAGGTACGTTCCAGAAAAGAGATGTGTTGTCGTGCATCTCTCCAAGCCACCCTTCAAGCCTGGCAATTCTCAGATCGAGATCGAGTCTCTTGAGTTTCTTGAAGTAATGAGCAAGTTCGCCCGTGGTTAGGCCGTACTGAAGAGGGAGTTCGTAACCACCAACAAAGGTTTGGAGGTCGTTTTCAATTCTGCTTCCAAAGACTCCTCTGCCCAGAGGGTTTGGCCTGTCAAGGACCAAGTATTGAAGACCGTAATCTGCGGCAGCTTCCATTGTATAGGCAAGAGTGTATATGTAGGTATAGAATCTCAATCCTACATCCTGTATGTCGTATACCAGCATATCTAAGCCTTCAAGATCGGCCTTCGCAGGCTTTCGCTTGTCTCCGTATAGACTGACTATTGGTACCCCGTACTTGGGGTGGAGGGTATCACTGACATGCGCTCCGTCTGCAGCTCCTCCCAGGCCATGTTCCGGTGTGAAAATCTTCTTCACGTTCAGGCCATTTGCAAACAGTATGTCAATTCCCCACTTCAAGTCTGAGTCAACGAAAGAGAAGTTAGTTACCAGTCCTATAGCCTTGTTTTTCAACCCGCTGAGACCGTTTTTCTGAAGCAGATCGATTCCAAGTAGAATCATGAACATCACCTCCTGTAAATATGTTTATTCTCAATAACAATCATGCCATATTGTCATATCATTTTCCGAATCCTTGCGGAAGTTTCGGCGAAGAGCTTAATCAAGTCATTCGGGCAGATAAGAAAAGGAGCCGGCATTTCGCCGGCTCAGTGTTTGTGTAAGAATCTACAATATTAGAAAGAAATCCACTATTTCTGGCCGTAGTGATTCTTAACAAAATCCTGCATCTTGAGGCACTCGTCATGAGAGATAACTTTGGGAGTTCCTATAATCGTTGCCATGATTATTGTCTTTGCAGATTTCTCGAGTACTTCTGCCACTTTGAAGGCGTCGCTCAAATTGCTTCCGACACAGACTGCTCCATGATTGGCTAGCAAAGCGGCGTTGTTGTATCCTAGTGCAGAGACTACGTTAGCCGCAAGTTCTTCTGTTCCGGGTAATGCGTACTCCGCGCATTTCACGCCCTCTCCAATTATCTGTACCAGTTCTTCGGAGACGGCAGGTATATCCTTTCTTGCTATAGCGAAAGCCGTTGAGTACTGGGGATGGGTGTGGATAACCGCTCCAACATCCGGTCTGTGACTGTAGATCATCCTGTGCAGCGCGTGTTCTATGCTTGGCTTTCGTTTGCTGTCAATAGTATTGCCCTTCATGTCTGCCATCACAATATCATCGATCTTCAAACTCCCGTAGCTCATCCCACTTGGGGTTATGAGGAAGGTTTCTTCATTTACTCTTACGCTTATGTTTCCCCATGTTCCCACCGTCATGCCCCTGTCTTCCATTCTATTACAGGCATCCAGCACCAGGCTTGCGAATTCATTTCTATTCATATGTATACGCCTCCAACTTCTCCATGATTGAACGTGTGTTTTCATAGATCTCTTTATATATTCCAAATAGATTCTCATATTTCTTAGCTCTGATTGGGTCGGGGATGACAGTCTCGACATGTCTGATCAACCTAGCAGCTTCTCTGGGATCACGAATTTCATTTGTGGCAAGAAGGGCGAGTATCAAGTTGCCTATAGCACCGGTGTCCTGAGTCTCCAGCGTTCTCACTTTCTTTCCGTAGACATCCGATTGTATCTTCCGCCAAATGGGACTCTTGCTGCCCCCTCCCATAACGTTCACGCTGTCGAACTTGACTCCCAGCTCTTCAACGACTTTCATACAGTCCTTTATCGAGAATGAGACCCCTTCCATAATTGCCCGGACCATGTGTGCCTTAGAGTGTTTCATGGTCAGTCCAAAAAAGACGCCCCTTGCTTTGGAATCCCACAGAGGGGTTCTTTCACCCATGAGATAAGGTAGAAAAACCAGGCCTTCCGACCCCAGAGAAACTCCTTCTGCCAGGGAGGAGTATTCGTCAAAGACTTCGCTATTTCTCTCTTTATCGAAGGTATTTCTAAACCAGGTTAAGCTGGAAGCGGCCGTCTGAGTTATCCCAAGAATATCCCAGTAACCTTCAAGTGGATAGCTCCAACACATGACCCTCTTCTTTGGGTCTATTACTGGCTTGGATGTGCAAGCGGCAACGACACCGGCCGTGCCGACTATGCATGAAACCTCTCCTTCACCGAGAAGACCCGAACCCAATTCAGCAACTGAGTGATCCGAACCTCCGTTCACTACCGGTGTCCCTTGAATCAGGCCTGTCTCTCTTGCCGCTTTCTCGGTGACATGACCAATTATTCTTGCTGAAGGAATAACCTCAGGAAGAAGACCTCCATCCAGATCAATAAGTTCAAGAGCCGCCCTGCTCCACTGATTCGTTCTTATGTCGAAGACAGCCGTTCCCGAGGCATCCGAGGGATCTGTAATCTTGTTCCCTGTAAGCAGAAACTTTATGTAATCCTTTGCGATCATTATCGACTTTGTACGGGAAAAAACACCTGGCCTATGCTTTTTCACCCAGCATATTTGTGGGGCGGCGTAAGTTGTTGTGGGGAAGTTCCAGGTCAGATCGAAGAGCCTTGCGGCCCTGCCATCGCTTTGCCATTCTTCGATTATTTCGCTGCTTCTCTGATCGAGCCAGGTTATTGAAGGGCCTATTGGCCTGTCTTCGGAGTCTAGATAGACATGGGTATGCATCTGGCCGCAAATAGAAATCGCTTTGATTAGATGAGGGAGATTGTTGTCACTATCAGTCAACCTCTTTACACAATCTATGATCCCCTCCCACCAGAGCGCCGAATCTTGTTCTGCCTGTCCCGGGCTTTCTGAGATAATGGGGTACTCCGTGTATGCCGATTTCTGAATTTCACCTTCCAGAGAGACCAATGAGAGTTTTACTCCCATGGTTCCCAGATCGATTGAAAGAACTCCTCGCCTCATCGTCTCCTCCACAGGTACATTTAAAAACCGCTATTGAGTAAAATGGATCACTAGAGTGATAACTTCATATCATAGTCTATTACCTAGAGCTTAGCAGATAATTTGCATTTGAAGAAATCCGATTACGAACAAATATCCCATAATTCAAACGATTAGGAGTGATTTCCGACGAATAATACTATGTAATGTTATCTGAGACAGTGTCAATAAAAACAGACTTTCTTCGGGCAATACAGCTACGGGAAGGCGATAGATAAGTTGAGCATCCGAAGTTGTATCGAATCAATGGATGAGATAATCCGGAAATCGAGAGTATTTATCGCTACATGGCCTTCATCAGCCGTAAGTTCGAATAACCAGTGATCTTCGGATATGGATCTGTCAGAGTGAATCGATATAATTGCAATGTTGATCACAAGTAATCATATGAATTACGACACTTTGTTTTATGATCTTTGGGCCGGCCTACCGGTCACATAGAAGGAGGGATGCGAATGAACAAGAAGCTTCTGATGCTCCTGTTCTGTGTCTTGTTTACAGTTG
>JAFGAP010000224.1 GCA_016933635.1 Kosmotogaceae bacterium | reverse complement strand
TCAAGTTGTCAACTTCTCATTGAAATCTATCTTATGGGCGGTCTAACGGGGAGTTAAGCGGCTGCGCCGAATTAACTCCTCTCATTCAGTTTAAGGCATTGAAAACAACCATTCCAGGTTACAGCTCGCAGTCCGCTTCAACGACATGTTATCTCAATAACCATTATTCGATTCTACTTACGGCCGTATTTCCGGTCTGTGAGCGTTCTCTTCTTCCATCCCAAAATTTCTTTTCTTCTCTTAGCCGGCGAAGGACCGTTTTCTTCGGGGCTACGTCGCCGATTCATATTAACCTTTCCAATTGATCCGCCAGATCCATAGGCTGTTTTCTACGACACGTATCCGGCGTAGACCCTACTCCTCCTATGTCTTCAAACGGTCCGAGCCGGCTTCCTTTCCCCACGATGTTGGTCAAGATAGCAATGTGATTCTTATATCAATTGCTATGAATGTCGGTCATCCCAAGTGGAGATAACGCGGAGCTGAGTTGCCGCGCCGAATCTAGCCGTATAGACGATTTCTGCAGATAGCCCTCACTATTGACATCTTGTAGCTTGCGGTCAACTCAAGCGAGATGTTCTGCATCGGTTATTAATATGGCATGACCGGCACGAAAAAAAACTCATCCAATGAATTTGTCCACAGATGTATCGAAGATCTTCGAAAGTCTAAGGGCAACCTTCTTACTGATTGCCCGTATTCCTCTCTCCATATTTGATATGTGTTGGCGAGGAATACCTCCTAATTGTTCGCCTAGTTCTTTCTGGGTCATGCCCCGATTTTGTCGATATATCCTCATATTCTTACCAGGTGTCAACTTTTCCTTTACGTTCTTGTACCAATCCGTATCAAAGATATCTAGCTTCTCATCCTCTTCATCAGGAATAATCTGTACGTCAGATCCATATTCTTCTTTCAGAACGTCAAGAAGCCTCTTTGAGATTTTCCCCTTGATCTCTATTTTAATACGGGGCGTTTTCACGACTGCCAGCATAGTATACCTCGATCTCTATTGTTCCTTTTTCCCAGTACCAACAAGCCACCCATTTCCGCGAAAGATGACAGTGATACTCATTTTTCCTAATACGACTGAAGTTTGGCCACCCTGTTTGTATTGCCCCCTTATCTCGCAGGTCTTCTACTAGGTTTGCCAGCTTCATCTGCATTGATTCAGGCATCTTGGAAATGCTCCGAAGCACTTTCCGTGACACAAGAATCTTATACATAATGAAATGTAACCTATTAGTAGTTACTTGTCAATATCTATTACAGGTGAGTAATGATGCAGAACGTGAAGCTGAGTTGCCGCGCTGCAACAGACTGCCCAGCTGTTCTAAACAAGATGTTTGAGCCGATCCAACAGGTCCTTACGCGG
>JAFGAP010000223.1 GCA_016933635.1 Kosmotogaceae bacterium | reverse complement strand
GACAGATCTGGCAATACAATCGGCGCTCACGATGTCACACAGTGGACGGTCGAAAATTCCTCTGGTCCAGTCTTCGGTGTATCTGACTTCATTGTTCGAGACGGAGCTGTCGGGGGAGTCGTAAATTCTGGTTTCGAAGAGGGAAAACAGGCAGCGATTCTGGCATCCATTATCCTCTCAGGAAGTTCCGCATCAGAAATTGAGATAGAGACTTCGAAGAATCCGAAAACACTTTTGAATACCGAAGCTCTCGGTAAGTGGAATATAGAGCTAGATGTTGGCTGGACCGACATAGTTGATGAAGTTATCACAGACTGGTCGATACCAGCTCAGAGTATTCTGAACCTTATCATGACGTCTTTTGAAGAGCGGCTGTTAGGAATTATGTGTTCACTGAAGATTTTAGCATCCTGCGCTGAAGTTAAGTCTGGAGACTGGTCACTAATCCGACCCCTGCTTGAAGAATTCAACATTTACTATGAAGGGCTCGCTCTATATATCCTCCCAGATGGCGGATACTATACCGTTCAGAGAGACTGGACCGGGTTGAATCTGTCAGATCGTGGTTACTTTCCGGATCTTCTGGAAGGAAAAGAAGTTCTGGGCTATCAGGTACTTAGTCGTTCTACGGGAAAGAGATCGATAGTTTTCGCAGTCCCTGTTAAGGATAACGGTGAGATTTCGGCTTTCGTAGGTCTATCTGCCTTTTTTGAAAACTGGAATTTCTCACTGATAGAACGTTTAATTCTCCTTCCAGATATTCACTTCTACGTCTTCGATGCACAGAACTCACTTGCTATGACAGACGATACCGCACTTCTCCTCGGTTCTCTTGACTACCCGGTGGTCGGTTTAAGCGAGAGATTAGAAGGACTCTCAACGGAGGATGGGAGTTTGATCTATTCGGACGGTGAGAGCTTGAATACCGCGTATTTCAAGAAATCAACACATGGTGGCTGGACATTTGTGATATCCAAACCGATAAATGATGTTGCAGAAGAGAAGGATATGGATCTCATTCTAAATAGTGTACAGAAAAGCATTCAGGAGCAGTTCAATCTCATGGACAGTTCCCTTGCAAAGGGAGCGGAAGAGATAAGAAGCTTTCTTCAGGACCCTTCCGGCATAAGGAAAATTCTGAAAGATCTGTACTCAAACAATCCCCAGGTTGTAAACGTATCCTTCATAGACATAGAAGGCGTTTTGAAGTACATATACCCTGATGAATTCGATTATGTGGAAGGAGACTGGATTGGAGATCAAGAACAGGTAGTTGAACTCCATAGGAGGGGATTACCTGTATTGAGTCAGAGTTTTGTTGCTGTTGAAGGCTTCCCTGCTCTTGATCTTGAATGGCCAGTATTTACGAAGGAGGGTGAACTATTCGGTTCTCTAAGTTTCCTGATAAAGCCGGAAACCTTCCTCGCACCCCTAATAATCCCGAAGAACTATGAACCTTATGAATTTTGGGTTATGCAGCCAGATGGGCTGATATTCTATGATCAGGATGAAATGGAAATGGGCAGGAACCTCTTTACTGACCAGCTTTACGAGCCCTTTGAGGAGCTAAGAGTGTTGGGTAGTGAGATATCTCAAAAGGAATCCGGGTGGGGAGAATACAGATTCTTTTCACGCGGAATGGATACGGTTGTTGT
>JAFGAP010000222.1 GCA_016933635.1 Kosmotogaceae bacterium | reverse complement strand
GTCGGGGCTTTGCTACGATAAGTATTGAATTCGTTATTAGAAGCAGCTTCTGGAAATCGTGCACGAACATATGCTGAACGACCTGAACAGACCCACTAATAGTAATCATGATCGATACTCAGTAGGATTAATGTATCACTCATCATCAAACGGGAATAGAGAACTACTTCAGTAAACGAAAGTTTGCCAGGAAAGCATCTATTTTCTCATTACAGTTAATTCATGCTTTTTTGCCCAGAAAAGTGAAGCGGATTTCCCGATTAACCGAAAACTCAAGAAACACATTTCACTTAGCGATTTAGCATCTCAAATTTGCCAGATTCACGAATTAATTGCCTTAGAGTGGATGAGTCTTAGTCATACAGCGGATAATTTGCTTTCAGATTGCAAGGGATTATCCATGAAACTCCTATTGCAGATTCTCGATACGAAAATGTACGGAGACATTTCCGAGTAGAGCAACTCACCAATGAAGAACAGAATCAGCAGATAAACTAAAACCAAAACTGAGGATTGCAGAAGCGTAGTGAAAATGGGAGTTAAGTGCGTAGAAGAGCATCAGCGGTCGTAATTCCGGCGAAGCCTTTAAAGAGACAATGCTGGGAAGAACATTCAGAGTATTTATGCCCGGAAAACGTCCGGGGAAGCGCTGCTGCTGCGCAGCAAGTAATTATGGTCTTACGCGCCAGGAGGCATCTTTCAGGTTCACCGTCAACGATCCTCCGTTCTCCGACAAAGCGGGAAGAGCAGATTATGATTATCAGATTAGCAGGAAAGGGTTATCAAAACAAGGTTATGAATGTGTGAAGAAGGAGACTGACGAGCTCCTAACGTCTGTCCCCGTCAGACCGATCGAACAGGAACCCAACAACGAAGGACTTTGGGGCATGCTCCAAGGAACAACGAAATCAAAAGTCTCTGCGATCTCTTGAAGGGGTTAAGGGTGGTTCGACAGAAGAGTATTGATAACGGAACAAGAGAGGCAGTTTCACAGATCAAAGATCCAAATCCCGTGCAAAAACCCTTAACAGGAGACTCCAAACAGGAGCCCTGAACAAGAGCATTTCAGGACAGGCTCATTGGGGCAGGCTTCAGGGCAGGGCTATAGGATGACAAAGTAAGGAGTTGATTTGAGCGACTTAGGATGACAGTCTTCTCTTGTTTCATGGTATTCACCTTGGTCAAGTCATTCTGATAAGATCCTGCTCAGAATCTCGCTCTTCTCGTGAGCGTACCAAACTCTCGACAATGCCCTTTCTCGACTGCTCTTATTGAAGAAACAGGATTCTTAGTCAGGTTCAGACGGTATGTAATTGTTTCAGATAGCAAATCTAGATGCTGAAACAAGTTGCATATGTATGGAATCCTGGACAAAGAACCAAGAACATGGACGCGTAGCGTCTCAAAGAAGACCCGTTTTTCTCAAAGGGCGAATCCTGTTTCAACATAACGGCATTTGACATTTTTTATTCTATGACTTGCAACTTGGAACAGTCAGCTTGCAACTGCTCTTCGAAGGACGTTTTCTGGTCCAGGACAAACATCCAGGGACGGCTTTCACAGCAATCAGCGGGTCTTTTTCTTAAACGGCCACCAGCTGCGTACACTTTCAGCGCCTCTTTGCTCAACATAGTCGGAACTGGCCTTTGTCTAAGGCAGAGACTGAATCGCTTAACAGAAGCCCAGTACTGAAGTGTTTTGGAACAGGCTAATACGGGCAGGTCATAGGATGACATAGTAAGGGGTTGAATTGAGCGATTTAGGATGACAGTTTTCTCCTGTTTCACGTTATGCACCTTCTTCGCGTCATTCTGACGAAGCTCCTGGTCAGAATCTCGATGCATAAAACGGTACAGACTTTGTAACACCCTCCGCCACTTCGTGGCCCTCCTCCCTCAAAGGAGAACTTAGTATCAGAATCTTCAGGGGCCAAACGCGGCGTATATTATTGAGACAGAAGGAGCATCGTATTATTTCTCATTAGCTCTCTGACTTATGGGTAATGATGATCTCCCTCAAGGGTGGACTTTTCAGTGCAGAAAACATCCCGAAATGATCTTTCTCATCTTCTCTCGATCTTATCGAGCAATGTAGAGCTGCTCTTCACAGCGGCCAGCGGGGTCTTTGTTTTTTTAAGCGTGCAGCGGTATTATAGGATTAATGTGTCGTTTCTTTCTGTAGGGGCGAGCGGTTGTTCGCCCGAAGAAGAACTGATAACGGAAACAGAACGGTAGTTTCATAGATTAGGGACCTGGATCCTGCGTAGGAGCCCTTAACGGGAGCGGATCAGGGCAGGTCAACGGCATGACAGTCTTTTCTTACTTCAAGTCCTCCTGACGTGCTTCTGGCAAGGATTTCGATCCTTAGGGCGAATACTGGACCTCAGAAACCGGCCAGTCCCTGTTTTGGCGTAGTATCCTGTCATTCTGACAAAACTCCTGGTCAGAATCCCGATCTTCACGTGAACACAACGGCTCTTTTGCCCGACGAAGTCGGAACTGGCCGCTGCCGAAGGCAGAGACTGGCCGCGCGTAGCGCGACTGGCCACCGAAGGTGACTGGCCCATATCAGCTCGTTCTCTTCGAATCGTACAGCTCCAGAACTCTCGGTTCGTTCTTGAAATCCCTGTAGAAAAGGAAGATAATGAAGGC
>JAFGAP010000221.1 GCA_016933635.1 Kosmotogaceae bacterium | reverse complement strand
TGGTACGTCAGAAGAACACGGGACAGATATTGGACGAGCGAGCTGGACAACAGTAAGAAGGCGGCTTATCTAACCCTGTACGAAGTTCTTCTTACAGTAGCCAGGCTTATGGCTCCAATCGCTCCCTTTACGGCCGAGGAGATTTTCAGAAACCTTACCCACAAAGAGAAGGAATCGGTCCATCTTGAGTCTTATCCTGTTGCCGACGAGAGCTTGATAGAGCCGGATCTCGAGAAGAGAATGGCTGCTGTCATGGATATCGTAACCCTGGGCAGGGCATGCAGAAACAAGGTGCAGATCAAGGTCAGGCAGCCTCTTCCGAAGATTCTCGTTGACGGGCAGATAAAGAAGATCGTTGAATCGATGCGCGAGTTGATTCTAGAAGAGATCAATGTCAAGAACATCGAGTATATTGAAGAGCTGGGAGACTACGTCAATTACGAGGTAAAGCCAAACTTCAGAGTCATGGGTCCTAAGTTCGGGAAAGATTTGAAAGCGATCGGAAATGCACTGAGGTCGATGAAGCCGGCCGATGTTGTTGCCAAGGTCAAGCATGAAGGAAAGATCTCGATCGAGACAGAGGGTAAGTCTTTCGAACTTACAGAAGAAGATCTCGACATAAGAATCCAGGAACTTGAAGGTTTCACCTTCGAAATGAGCAATGAAAACTTTGTCATACTTGACACCGAGCTCACCCCGGAGCTTCTTCAAGAAGGGCTCGCAAGAGAGATGGTATCAAAGATACAGACAATGCGAAAGGAAGCGGATTTTGAGATAACAGACAGAATCAATGTGTCCTTCTCTGGCCCCAGGGAAGTAGTTGATGCGATCGAGGCTTACAGAGAATACATAGAAGAAGAAACACTCTCCAATACCGTTGCCTTTGAAGAAAGCCTCGACTCTGGGACCGAGTGGAACTTGAATGGTTATGAAACTCTGATTAGAGTTCAAAGAGTTTGATGGAATATGAGAAACCGGGAGCAGATGCTCCCGGTTTTCTTTTACGCAGAACTTACTTAGACTGTAAGTTTAACAATGATCGCCGGATTGAGAACCCTGAAGGTGAATGATTCCGAAATGAAGAGCTCGACTTCTTCGTCCGTGTGAGTCTGATAACCTATTTCGAAATCTCCACCAATAACCATTTCAAGGTCATCATGATCCTTCGGAAGTAGCAGCGCGTCCTTAACTACTCTGCTAACAACAATATCCGTGCCCAGTAGGGACTCGATTCTCTTCACAAGTGGGTATCCGGAAACATGTGAATTAAGCATCGCCATTGTTTCGGGATTGACGATGAGAACGAACGGTCCATCCACGAAATTGTCCTTCAGGACCTGCGCGGCCTTTGAAAGCGATTCAATTATTTCGTTCGGCTTGGAACCAAGAGGAATCGGATCGTTCTCGACCGACTCTACGATTCCTTCAACTGTCGCCTTTTCGTAGCCATTGTAGATTACATTTTCCTCAAAGAGAGCTATCTGTTTTGCGGCCTCTTCAAGCGGCCCCAGATCGGAATCCTTCGCGCCTCTTTCTATATCGTCCATCTGCCAGCGGACCAGCTTGAAGGGAACTCTCGCCTCTATGAGGGGCTTAGCCTTTCTAAGACCTACACCTACCTCTCCTTCTCTTTCGAGAACCTTGACCCTTCCTTCCGGAACGAAAGAATACTCCCATCCCTTTGGGCCAACAACGTTGACTACTTTTCTTGCGGAGAGATAGCTCTTAAGAACCTGCTTTGCCCTCTCATTTATTTCTTCCCATGCCTCGCTTGTCAATGGGGCTAATTGCCTTTTGAAAAGATCCATTCTAATCCCTCCCTATTACATCTTGCCGATGTTTAGTCCGCCGTTATCGGATCCTTCACCAGCTTCTTCAACTTCGGTAATTGGCGCCTTCGTGAATAGATATGTCTCAAGCTCGTCATCCCAGCCGTCCATGTTTCTGCGGAGCCATTCGAGAGTCATGCAGGCATGTTCGATCTCCTCGTCCCTGTTATGTGCCATAACTGCCTTGAGCTCGGCATCTTCGGTTACATCTACCCTTTGGTTGTACCAGTCAACGGCCTCGATCTCTTCCTTGAGGCTGTTAAGAGCTCTGGAAATGTCCTTCGCCTTTTCGCTCAATTGCTCAACCGATTCATGATAACTACTCATATACACGCCTCCTCAAAATTTAATGTGTTTTCCATACTTCATATCTATTTTATCATACTTAAAATTGTAACATGT
>JAFGAP010000220.1 GCA_016933635.1 Kosmotogaceae bacterium | reverse complement strand
CCTGTTTACCCAGTCGAATATACGACTCTGCAAGAAGACCGCTTTTCCCCCAATCAAGGATTTTATAATCTGTTTCAGTTGTGTATTCCTGGGTGGTAACCCTGGCAAGGAGAATATCTTGATCACCGGAATCATACAAGACAATGGCCGGCCTTTTTGATGTACCCTCGAGATCAGTGTGCGGAAACTCTATAAGGACAATATCGCCGGATTTATAACTTGTCATAGATAGTATCTTTTTCTGAGTATCCTTTCAGAAACTGAGACATCGACAGTTTATCCCATGCTGTCTCCTCATCATCAAGCAGAAGCATGACTCTGAACTTTGAATCCGATTTTAGCTTCCCTTTCAAATCTTCAGGGATCGAAAGATGCCCATCTGGCAAGAGTTTTCCTTCATACTCATAAGTCTTCATCTATTCCCTCCTATCCGATTTTTAACCATTATATCACATCTTGGACCTCCGATGCTAAATTCCTTTTATTTTAATATATCGCCCACTTTTTCACTCACGTTCACTCACTATTTGTGTCAACAGTCGAGACCAGCTACCATAATTCATTGCCACGTCCCCTCCTCTACCAATCTTCTTTCAGGTCCCAGCGCTATCTATTTACGGATGGCTCCCGTCTTACTCCATCACCTTAGTGTAAGAGGAGAAATATTGTCTTCAGTAGAATTCCTGGAAGGTTTAGGTGCAACCTACCTGTTTTTCTTCTCCTTCTTCATCTTTCTCTTCTCTTTGAGGCTCATCTGCGGCGCCTTCTTGCTTTCCTTTAACCCTTTACTTTTCTCTTTCATAATACCCTCCTCTCCAATTTCTGTTTCTTCTCGTTACGCTCTATGCCCATCGTAGTGAAGGAAAAGTGTCAATTTTCAACTATGTCCCCCTGCTCTCTACGCTACATGGATGACACCGAATATCAATTTCTGAAGCCTTACCCGAAGCACAGTCCGACCTCAGGCTTTCACTTTAAGCTATTCAATTCTTTTTTAATTTCCTCTGAGAGCCAATGCCGAATCAAT
>JAFGAP010000219.1 GCA_016933635.1 Kosmotogaceae bacterium | reverse complement strand
CTACCCGGAAGTTTTTACCAGTATCGCGTATGTCCTACAACAGTGAAGCATGAACACCCACTGAGAGGTATCACGCTGGCCTGAGACAGAAAATTCCCTCTATAGTACCACTTTCAAATGCAAAATTGGGCAGCAAGTCTATTTTTTTCACCAATCTTGACCAAAGAGATAGTGCAAAGGCGCACTACTCTCACCAGCACCTCCTTTCACAGATTGTTGCCCCTGCCGCCTATATCAACCGAAGTTGAAAAGGAACCGCAAGATGTCTCTTCACCCATAAGGGGTCTAACCATGGACCTGTTATGGTTTCACGAACGAAACGGATGAAGCCTTGCACGCCAAGATAACGTACTATTTTCACAAGCCGTTCGGAGTATTGTGCCAGAATATTGATCAGGTGCCCCAGTCGCATCAGATAGTGATACCCTTTCATGGCATTCCAGTTGTAAGAGAAGACATGCTCGTAGTGGTACCCATGACGTTTCTCCACCAAGATGCCCGACTCGATACCCCACCGGTGCCGTGCACCCAGATTGCAACGTTCATGCACATTGCTCCTCGTAAGAGGTGTGCTGGAAATCCAGGCATGGCGAGATTTCTTGGGGACCACCTCGGCACAATCCCTGGCTATCTCCTGCCAACTCTCTTCACACACCACTACGTGCACGATCTGCCTTTTCCTCTCGTGGACACCGTAGTAGTATTCTATACCATTGACCCAGTGAAAGCTCTGTCTTCTGTTGCCCCAGGTTGTAGAAAGGTGATTGTTGCCCTCAAGCTTGTTGAGCCCTTCATACTCCTCCCACACGCTGGGAAGGGATTTGTCTTGCAAGACCACCATATAGTCCCAATTATTCTTATGGCACAGTCCTATAACGGATCTTCCATTTTAAGAAAAACGATTTTGAGCATGTAACCACTTGTTTATAAAGAGATTCTTCGCTC
The DNA here is from genome assembly GCA_016933635.1 of Kosmotogaceae bacterium. Lineage (GTDB taxonomy): Bacteria > Thermotogota > Thermotogae > Petrotogales > Kosmotogaceae > Mesotoga. The sequence goes on along the minus strand of JAFGAP010000219.1, from coordinate 1,111 downwards.
TTCAACGAGTTTCTTTCTAGTGAACACTTTTACCTTTCTGCAGGGGATCGCATCAGGCAACGTTACCTTCGCTTCTTTGAGAAGTAACTCGCTTCGTTCTCGTGGCGCTGGAATTGTCTGAATCGATACATCGCCAATAAGTACTTCTATTGCGCAGAGAGAAGAAAGTTCATCGACTCCTTCCTCAACGGTACATTCTATTTGTTGCCAGAGTCGCCGAAGGTGATAGGCGATCAGATAGGCCAACATAATGGTAAAGACATGAGCTCTTGTTCTATGGGCCTTCCGAACAAAGATTCCTCGAATGTGCAGGAGCGTTGTTTTCATCGTTCGAAACGCCCATTCGACTTCGGCAAGGCTTTTATATCGATCATGGACGGTTTCTTTTGAGGCTGTCTCAACCGAAAGATCAGTCTTGATAACATAACATCCGTCGAGCTTCTCTTGGCGTTCTAATTCCACATCTTTTTTTACGAGGCTTAGATTTCGGCCTTGCGTAGTGACCTGTACCCATGTGTTGATCTTGAGCTTTTCTGCCTTTTCCTCGATTACTCTCTTGGCGACATCGACGTTTGCTTTGGGATGTTCAGCCAGGTATTTGACCTTCTGTGCACAAAGAGACTGGAGTGTTGTGAGTTTGCCCTGACGGTTTTCTCTGATCTCCCTGACCCTCACCGGGTTGCGGCGGTATATATAGCGGATACCACCGAGGTCAACCTCACACACGGTTTCATCGAAAAGCTCCATCTGGAGCACCTCATTCTTTACTAAGGTTTCAATTTCAGGCTTGGTTAGTGCCGTTATGTAGTGGTATCTTTCTTCAGAAAGATCACCGATCTGGGCGCTCTTGATCATACCCCGGTCACCCACAAAGGTCACCTCTTCAATCCCAAACCGTTGTGCGAGCTTGTCTACCTGATTCTTAAAGGTAGTCGTATCCCGGGTATTGCCTCGAAAAACCTCACAGGAGATTGGTTGCCCTTCATCGTCGGTCAAAAGACCGATGACAATCTGCTTTTTCCCTTTCTTCCCGTCACGATTATATCCGTACTCGCCAAGTTCATTCTGATCGCCTTCTAAGTAGCTGCTGGTCACGTCATAGAGATACAGG
>JAFGAP010000218.1 GCA_016933635.1 Kosmotogaceae bacterium | reverse complement strand
TTCCTGCGTAGCAGCCTAACTTCCCGACGAAGTCGGCATTGCGTCTTGTTTCGGTGAGAACTGGCCTCGCCGAAGGCGAGACTGGCCGCACGAAGTGCGACTGGCCTGCGTTAGCAGACTGGCTTAAAGTAAGAGTCTCTCCCTTTCATCTATCTTCTTTCCTTCCTCATCTACTGCGCAGGACTGGCCGTCGACTATTGCGGTCCTGACAGCGCCTTTGGCAACGGACATCTTGCTCAGGCCCGGCGCGTCGAGAATTCCCGTCTTCACGGCCGTATATATCGTCTCCGGGGAGGTTAGTTCACCAGTCTTAATCTTTTCAATCGCCTCTATAATTACTTTACATTCATTCTTCAGATACTCTTTGTGTTCATGAATCTCCCTATCTTGTCTGAAATCGGGAAGGCCCTTGATCGCTTCATTTATCCCCTGTTTAGCCATCTTCGCACTTTCGATGATTTCGACGTCGGTTGCTCTTCTAGTAGCCTCGCAGTAGGCGACTACATGAACTATGTCCGGGTCAATATTCATGGCATTGTAGACAGATGAAACAAGCTGTCCCCTTGCCATATCGGGGTCTGCCGGAAGCGACATGAGTCCGGGTCTTACCATTGTGACAACTGTGAAGCTGTTATCCTCAAGAGACTCTATAAGTTCCTTCTTCGCCAGCGCCTTTGCTAGATCCATCTTCGGTGAGATACCCGGAGGTGTGTTGAACATATACTGAGCCACGTAGACCTGCACACCGAGTCGCTTGGCAGCCATCGCTACAAGATAGGCAGTAGCGACCTCTACCGCAGCGTGGCAGTACCTGAGCGCCCACTGATGGGCCTCGTTTATCTCGACCGGGATTCCTTTTCCTCCATTCCAGGCGATCGCCGCTTGATTGTCTCTTATGGCCTCAAGGAGCTCCCGATCGGATCTCCCGTCAAGCTGAGAGTACCAGGTAATGGGTATCGCGGCCCACGCGTTGTTCAAAGTCTCTTTGAAGAGAAGGGAGAACCTCAAAAGGTCTCTAGTTCCTGAATAACACCTCATCAATGGATAGTTGCCTGTTCTGCTGGCAGCATACATCTTTTCGAAATCCTCCCGCTTTCTGAAGGGCGCGCCTCCAGCCCCATCCTCCGAGGAGATCATATTCTCCTGTTGAAAGAACCACTGCTGGCAGTTCTGGTCCGGGGCTAATGAGACTATATCCAGCAAGCCCGATTCGGCGAGCTTTCTGACGGCTTCCTCTGTTGCATCGACCGTCTCAAGCCCAATATGATGCCTTATCAACGGAAAGGGTCTCTTAAAGGCGATTCTTTCGAGAAGTGTCTGAGGATAGTCAACCTCTCCCTTTTCGTCAGTCTTGCCCCTGAGAAACATCACGACTTCCTCCTGCATCTCGCTGCCGTCAAAGACCTTCTCGAAGAGACCGCTCTTTTCTGCCACTTCGGCCGTCTCGACCGTTCCACCGAAGATCAGTCTCTTCTCTATTCCTCTGTTTTCCATGGAGACTTTCAGTTCGCGGAGGAGCTGCTCGCAGGACTCTTTTCCCAGCCTGTAGCTTACGGCCACTATGTCCGGCGAGGCCTCTTCTATGCTGTCTAGCAGTTTGTCGATGCCTATGACGCTTCCAATGTAGATCGTCTCATAGCCTTCATTACGTGCCATATTTAGAAAGTTCAAAATGCCCGCGGTGTGAATGTCGCTTCCAATAGCTCCTGCAAGTATCTTCATGTCAGGTTCCTTCCTCGACATATCTAGTCAATTCTTCTACGGACATTTCGTCGACTCCGAGGCTCTCAAGATTTCTTCCTTCCTTCCAGAAGTCTCTTCCCATTACTGCCCCGGCTATGCTTATTATCGAATCCATGACTTTAGTATCCACTCCAAGTCTTCTTCCGAAGCAGCTCATAGGCACCAGGCTCATAGGCACGTCTTCCATGATGTATCTGTTCTCAATACTTATAGGCGCCATGATTCCCCTGTAGCCTTCGTTGCTGTGGATAGCCATATAGAGATCTTCACCCTTTACATCATAAGCGTAGTCCAGCCACTCCTTTGCTCCCATGGCTTCCACACCAAGCTTCCTTGTTACTTCGCAGCGCTCTTCGTCCAGAGCCTCCAGAACTCTAGCAACCGAAGGACTTATACCTTCAAGATAGAACTGAAAGTCTCCATGTTTCGTTTCGATCCAGCCGGCGTTCATGAGAATCGCACCGGGATGGAAGACAGCGCCAATATTGTTGAAGCTCGTGTACAGAACATTCTTTGCCAGCGTGAACTCAGGCATAATCTCACTGATGATTGGAAATACGGACTCGTTATCCTTTGAGGGAAGCACAGAAAGAGGAACGGCATTCTTAATTCTGAATATTCTCACCATTCCAGGGCCCGAAATTCTTGAAGCAAAGACGAAGGTCTGAGCCTCGGCGATCACGGCCTTTTCTCTAACTCCCTTTGCTCTGAAGACTTTGTCGAATTCCAGCGCCCCGCCCGTTCGCCCGGGGTTTAAAACAACTATCTGACCTTCGCCGATACATTCGGCCAGTTTTTCGGCGATTTTTGCATGAGCAAAAGCCGGCACAACGACCATTATAGCTTCGGCATCCTCTATCGCCTTCTTCATATCCGTACCAACGTATCTTAGCTTTGCTTTGCCCTCGGACTCGCCTTCGACTCTTATCTTCCTTTCTAAGAGTAATGGTGAGATTCGTTTCTGACTTCTGTTGTATAGCGAGACATCGTGACCCCTCATGGCTAGAACGGCAGAAAGGGCCTGTCCGCCATTTCCCGCGCCAATAACAGCTATCTTCATAACACACCTCCTTAGACCCCCGTCCAGAAATAAAAACATGAAAATTAAGAAACAACAAGAATTTCCCACGCACTTGCTTATGTGTATTTTTATTATACAGGAGACCTTTTTGCGAACTAAGTGAAGGGAGAGTGTCGCGTTGTTCATGGGGAATGACTGCACATGGCTCTGGAGATAAATCTTGGCAATTTTCACCATGTTATAATAGAAAGGAACGACACGATGATTCTAAATTCTAGGATTCTGAAACACACACGAACACAAGGAATGGAGGTATTCTAAATGAGCGGAATTGTTGTCACCCTTAAACCTGAGAGAAAAATGATAGAGGATTCTCTTTCTTTCTTGAGACATAGAGGAAGCAAAACGAGAGTTCTAAGAACCCGAGGGGAGACCTGTATGGGTGCGGTGGTAAGTAATGCATTTAACGCAAACATGACGGTTTTCGAAGGCGCAAGTGAAAGCGTCGTCTTCGATGGTATCCTCAGAAACTTCCCCGGGGAGGTCTGGCCACGAAAGATTCTCGAGCTTTACAAGGAAAACCGTTCGGGATTTCTGAACGAACTGGATGGTTCTTTCGCTTTTGCTATAGATACAGAGGACGAAACCTTTGTCGCCCGAGATCCTCTGGGCCTCAAACCACTATACTACGGGCGCTGTAACGGAGAAATCGCCTTCGCTTCGGAACTAAAGGCACTGACTCCCTTTTGCAGTGAGGTACAGGTCTTTCCGCCCGGTCACTTTTTCTCTTCTAACGAAGGCTTCAGAAAGTACTCCTCATTCGAGGACCTGTTAACTGAAAGGCCCGCAAGAAATGAAGAAGAGGTGGCAGAACTGCTCAGGACTTCTCTCGAAAGGGCTGTCGATAATAGAATGACGGCGGTCAACTCCGAGCCAATAGTATTCCTTAGCGGCGGGCTGGACAGCAGCTGTATAGCAGCCGTTGCAAGCACTCTGAACGACTCTTTGAAGACGTTCACCGTAGGAAGCAAAGATGGGAAAGACCCGGCATTCGCCAAGGAAGTCTCCCGGTATCTTGGCACGGACCACAGGGAATATACTTACGACTTCAAAGAGATGCTCGAAGTCCTCCCGGATGTCATATACCACCTCGAGTCGTTCGATCCTCCCCTGGTGAGGAGTGCCATACCGAATTACATAGTATCTAAATTGGCGTCGGAGGAGGACAGTTCCTTCGTCCTGATGGGAGAAGGAGCCGATGAGCTCTTCGCCGGCTACGAATATATGAAGGAGCTTCCCTCGGCACAATCAGTAGATGAAGAGTCCCTCAGAATAACGAAGAACGGTTATCTTTCTGGCTTCCAGCGAAACGACAGGATGGCCCTCGCTTTCGGGATCGAATTCGATGTTCCCTTCATGGATCCAAACGTAGTCAATCTTGCCTTCTCGATTCCGGTGGACTGGAAGATCCACGGGCCGGAAAAGACGGAGAAGTGGATTCTGCGTAAGGCCTTCGAAAACGATCTGCCGGAAAGCGTAGTCTGGCGGAAAAAGAGCAAATTCAGCGTCGGTTCTGGATCATCTCATCTCATGAAAGAGTACGCCGAAGAGGCTATTAGCGACACTGAATTCGAACGCGAAAGACATAACAATGAAATCAGGTCCAAAGAGGAGCTTCTTTACTTCCGGATATTCAACGAGCAGTTCCCCTGCAGAGGAGCCGCAGACACTGTTTACAGAAGCTGACCCGCCTCGCGTCTCTAGCTATCTTACATTCCGACTATGAAGGGTTCGTTCGCCGGAGAAGTTCTTATTACGGCCTCGAGATATGCGAGGCCTTCGGTATCTTCGAGATCGCAACAGATGGACGATCCCGACCCGCTAACGAACCAGTAACCCGGATTCCTTTCTTCTATCTCATCGACAAGTTCTTTCATTCTGGGATCGCTTCTTATCCTGCAAGTCTGATGAAGACTGTCACGAGTGTATTTAAGGGCGCCTTCGAAATCCCCCCTAGAGGCTTTAGCAATGAACTGAGAGACATTCTTTATGTTTCCCAGAGCATCTTTGAATGGAACCGAATCGGGAAGCGCCTTTCTCATTGCCTCGGTGGAGAGCCTAAATTCGGGCACTAGAAAGGTCAATCTATGATCGGGCATTTCGAACTTCTCGTAGTCCAGACTCGTGCCGTCATAATAGGATACGGTAAGGCCACCAACCATACAGGGAACGATGTTGTCGGGATGTCCTTCGATATCCGTCCCAATTTCGAGAAGCGTATCAATGGGAATCCTTCCTCC
>JAFGAP010000217.1 GCA_016933635.1 Kosmotogaceae bacterium | reverse complement strand
TCTCCAAATTTGTAGGTTAGCTTTGTGTGTCCCAGGTCATGAACGTTCATTGCAATCGCCAGCACGAAATAGAACTCGTTTCTCAGATGTTTAGGTACTTCGGCCAGAAAGTTCTCTTCGCCAATGGTGTTTACAAGATTGACAGTGAATTCCATAAGTCTCTTGCTATGGCGCTGAGAATGCTCAACTGTCTCCGGTATCTGATCGCCAATCCATTGCAGGGACCAGACTTCTCTAATCATTTTCCGGAGGTAGTTTTTGTAGGCTTTCACACGTTCTTTGCAGTCTTCCGTACACTTGTTGTTATCGAGTAACTGCAAGAAGTCTTCGCCGTAGCCGAATGGCATACTGCGAGCGTTGCTGTAAGCACCGAATATAAGTTTCATCGGCACGGCACTAACATAGCCCTGTTCTTCACCGAATGGATAGAAGAATTGACGAAGGAACTGAGGAATAGTCTCAAGATGAGAAAAGCTTTCCACTTCACCCTTTGTTATCTGCTTGAAAGCAACAAGAGCTTCGTCGATTGATCCGAAGTCCCAATTGACAGGGAGACCAGGGAATCTCAAAAGCCTATTAGTCCCCTGCATTGTGTAAAAGAAGGGAAGTCTGTTCACCATACAGAAAAAGGCCGCGATAATCCCTGGGTATTTCTGACCTCCCGTAAGATCCATTATTAGTCTTTCCTCACCATAAGCGTCCTTTATTCCATTCAATGCATTCCAGATCTGCGAAAAGACATTGACATGACTTTCCGGCGATTTCGCGTGGTAGTCGATCTTGCGATATTTCACATCTCTAACGCCTAACCTTCTGCAGATCAGTCCAAGGTAATCTATTACCGCAGGTTTGTCGATCTTACCAAAACCATATTCAAGCTTTGTAGTCTTATTCTTATTCACTTCTTTACTGTTGTCCCAGTCAGGAAAGACCAGAAATACTACCTTATCAACCTGAAAGCCTTCTTTCTGAATAAGCACTAGAGAGTCTGTTTCGGCACTTATCCCCTCGAAGTCTTCAACCGCAAACTGGTCGATGTTCTTGACGAAGTCTCTTAGCTTCGGATTGTTGATACGCCCTTTCTTGTGTAATATGGTGAGCGATTCGTCAATTATGTCAATGGTAGATTTGAAAAAAGTGTTTCTCACTTCTGTGCCCAGTTCTTTGCTCTTGGAGTTTTCTATGTGGTCAAGATAGAACGAAAGCCCTTGTAAAGCCACAACGA
>JAFGAP010000216.1 GCA_016933635.1 Kosmotogaceae bacterium | reverse complement strand
GCAAGATCAGTTGAAGTTGAGAGAGAGAAAAGGCCGTTTTCGTCGGTTGAGGATTTGATCCGAAGAACTGCACTTAATAAGACAAGTGTTGAGATGTTGAGAAAATACGGTGCTTTAAAGAATCTGGCTGAGAAAGAACAGATCAGACTGTTCTGAGGACAAAAATGGATTTCAGAATAAGCGCTTCAGACTATGCAAAGCTGATCGACCTTTTTGGAAGAGTCTCCGGTACTTTAGAACCCTCCTACAGATACTTCCAGATCTACTATAAGAGAGGGTTGAAGTTTTTTGCTTCTGATGGTTGCTTAAAGCTTGAGTTTTCCTCCGGTGTTACTACTTCGCCTTTCAATGGAGTTTATACGGTACCGATTGATTACGCTCGAGCTTTAAAGAGCTCCGATGCAACCTCCTTCATTAGCTTTTCTGCGGGTGAAGAAGATCTCGAGGTCAAGACGGCCTCTGAGACGCTTACTTTACAAAAAGCACGGAGCGCCACTCTTCCGGTTATGGAAAGAAAGTTTGAGTTCTCCTCACGTTTTCCCCTGAAGGAATTCAACAGTTCTTTGAATTTCGTTTCATCTGCTTCTGTTGAGGGAGAAACTGTCGAGATCTTCTCAAGGAAGAACAAGACTGTTCTTGCTGCAGCGGCGGGAAGAATGGTATTGGTTTCGGTTCTTGAATACGAGCCAAAAACCGAGTTCCTTTATTCTCTTCAATATGTAACCGTTAGGCATCTGGTGAAAGCCTTGGAGCTGCTCACATCGGAAGAACTCTATGCTGGAACGGGGATTTCTGAACTAGGGCTGAAGATTGGTCCTCTGTTGTTCTCCATATGTACTGATGAAGCAGACTTCTCCGAGCCACCATCCTTCTTTTTCGGAGACATAGGTGATGGAATTGACGTACAGAGAAAGGCCTTTCTCTCCGCTCTCAGAAAGATCACAAGGTTATCAAAGCGTGGATTCTCGATTCTGATGATCTCCGACAAGGGCAAGTTAAAGTTCTTTCTGAAGGCCGGCGCTCTCCGCTATGAGTGCGAAGTATGTAATTATATTGGTGATGAATTCGTTGCGCAGGTTGATCCGAGAAGGCTGCAGTCTGTCATTTCAAGGAT
>JAFGAP010000215.1 GCA_016933635.1 Kosmotogaceae bacterium | reverse complement strand
CCAGAATAACAAGCAATGCAGTGAAAAGAACGTAACCGGTCTGTCTTTTTCTTGGACTCATTCAGCATTCTCCTCCAACTTCGGTAGTCATCACGAGAGTACCTGCAATGTAATGCCAACGTTTGACCGGGATCTCATCGATCACACTCATGATTGCAGAATTGAATACTATAGACTGACTCCTTAGAGCCAACCAAAAGCTATTAGAGCTACAAGAGTAAAGACTATTGAAACGATGTCGAAAAGCCAGGACCATCTCAAAATGGAATACTGCCGGCATCTAAACAAGCAGTTTGCTGCGAATTCTCGGTCTTTTACGAAGAGCCATTTGCTGAAAGCGACTTCACTCTTGAGTCAATTCAGTGGAAATCAATTTCCAACGATCGAGTGCTTTTCTTTCGTGCACTTCGCGAAGTCTTTCACCATATTAGAAGCGGATCAGTTCTGGATTTGCAGTGGCAATACAATTCGTGATTGGGCAGCTGAATGTAATACGCCTACTCAAGCGAAAAACAAACTACCGATTTGAAATACGAGAGAAGACACAATGAATGCAAATACAGTTGTATAAATAGCGGTGAAGAGGGCCCATTTGACTCCTGCTTCCTTCCAGATTGCGCCGGATGCTGCTACGCATGGCATGTATAGCAATGTGAAAAGCATGAAGGTATACGCCATGAGTGGTGCGAAATATTCACTCAAAGCCAGTTCGAGGTTCCCTTCTCCTACTGGCGTCTGATAAGTCCCGACCATAACTTCCTATGCGCGACCTCCATTAAAACTGCGATCCAGCTCTCCCAGTGATCAATTCCCATCGGCTTCATGAGGGGAGCAACAGCCGAACCAATAACGCCTGAATAGCTTTCTCTGGAACCATACTCCACTCCAGCCGGGAAGGTTGCCAGAACCCAGATCACCAGGACAACTATGAAGATTATTGTACCGGCCTTCTTGAGAAATAGCAGGCTCTTGTTTCCCGGAAATCTCAGAGTCTCTCTTACCATTGGCGGCCTGTGCGGTGGAAGCTCAAGCACAAACGGAGAGCTCCCCCCCTAAGGATCGTACTTTTGAACAACCTCGCCATTCCAATGGCGGCTACTATTCCGATCACATAGATACTGAACGCAACGGTACTTTGATGTTTTGAGAAAAATATGCCGGTGAAGGTAAGATAGATCGGCAGTCTCGCGCTGCATGACATGAAAGGCGAAACAAGAATAGTGATCAGCCGATCATTTCTCGATTCAAGGGTCCTTTTAGCCATAATTGCAGGAACTGTGCATCCAAATCCGATCATCATAGGTATGAAAGATTTGCCGTGCAGCCCGATCTTGTGCATCAGCCTGTCCATGACAAATACAGCCCTGGACATGTATCCTGATGATTCTAGAACTCCGATTATGAGAAACAAGAAGAAGAAGTTAGGAACGAAGATCATGACGCTTCCCATACCCCCGATAATTCCGTCGGAAACAAGAGAGACCACTATTTCCGGCACGTTTCCGACAAGCAGAGAAGTTGCAGATTCAGATAGCCATTCGAAGCCGATTTCTATCTTTTCAAGAAAGAAGTTCCCGACAGTAAACGTTACCTGAAAGGTAAGCCACATCAGAAAGAAGAGGATCGGTATTCAGAGCCATCTGTTGGTGAGTATCATGTCAAGTCTATCCGTGAAATCGACCCGGCCCATGTATTTATTCACAAAATTCGTGTCGATCTCCTGAATCGATTTGTACCTGTCCTGGGCCATTGCTACAGAAGGTCTCCAATAGACTTTTCATGCTCTGAAACGATTTGATCAACTGCGCCCTTTATGCCGCTTGAAGCTCTTTCAAGTCCAATCTGTACTCGGGGTCCCTTTCAATGAGTTTTATGGATAACCATCTGGGATCTAGCTCATTGCAGATATCTGAATGTGATACCAGTGGCTCTATCTTCCTGATTGCCTTTTCTATTCTTTGGTCGTGAAACCTACTATCTGTTCTAGACGAGGTTTTTTCCTATACGCCATAATCTTGTCCTTAAGATCCTTAATGCCAGTACGTTTCAGTGCGGAAATCATAACGACCGGCACTCCCAATTCTCTAGCCATGCCTTCCGTGTCAATTGAAGTGTTCTTAGCCTCCAACTCGTCCTGCATATTCAGAACCACAATGATGTTCATACCCATTTCGATTAGTTCAAGAGCGAGATAAAGGTTTCTCTGCAGGTTCGTGCTGTCGATTATCGACAAGACCAGATCGGGCTTGCTGGTCACCAGATAGTCACGGGAGATTCTTTCATCTAATGAAAAGGCATTCAAGCCGTATATCCCCGGTAAATCGACTACTTTCGCCTTTATTCCGGCGAATGAAAATACTCCTTCCTTCTTCTCTATCGTAACTCCAGGCCAATTTCCAATCTTTTGGTGCATCCCTCTCAGAGCATTAAAACCGCTGTTTTCACCACATTGGGATTGCCAGCCAGGGCGATATCTATAACGTCTTCTTCTACCAAGGCGTCCTTTAACGGCATTGTTCTCCTCCCCCTCACCTACAAAGTGGACTCTTTCGTCCACAGGTTCCAGTACTATCCTGCCTGCAACAGAGTTGCTCAGACCCATTCGAGACTCCCCAATTAGAAGAACCAACATCCCATCCGCTGAGCCCCTCATAACTTCAACAACGGTGCTTTCAATAAGGCCAATGCTTCGCAGTTTGGATTTCTGCGTTTCGCATACTGAAAAGATCTACTATTCTGCAGCGGCCCCGTCGCGCTTTGCTGAGAAAGAATCTCTTAAATACTCTCGACGACAACGGCCCTCGCCTCCTCCTTACGAAGACTAAGTCTGTATCCCCGTACCTTTATCTCGATAGGATCTCCCAAAGGAGCGATAGCCCCAAATAAAATCTCTGTTCCCGGAAGCACTCCCATGCTTAACAGACGTCTCTTCAGCTCAGGATTACCCTGATGGCCTCTACCCTGAAAGTGTTACAAAGCTTATGAACATTGTGAGCGTGTTACTAAGTTTATAGCTGGATTTTGAAGAAAATTGAAGCCGCTTAAGGCTAGGATTTATTAAGGGGTTCACGATCTTTGACTGCTTGTCATCTGGTCACGTTAATCCACTTCCATTGACAGAAATGAGCGGGTTGCATTTGTTTCTGTAAGTTTCTAATTCTGTTCACGTAAATGATTGTCCTCACTTACTGATACATATGAAAAGGAGTTTACCCTGTTTATCCGTAAAGGCTATATGCATTTTGCTTCTCAGGACTAGTCTGAGCTTAAGAATATGGATCTCTTGATTATCATTAGTCAGTATTCTTTGCGGAGTTTGTGATACGTAGCATACACTCTAGCGAATGCATCACAATAACGTGAGTTTCGATTAAAATCTATCTATCGAGAGACAAAAGACCAGTTTTCTCTTTTTATCTGGGGTCAGTTAGATCGCGTCTCTTATGGAGGTGTGACTATGAGATCTAAGTGCTGGTTGTTTGTTCTTTTACTGCTTGTTATCCTTCTTACAGGTTGCCCGTGTTTCAACAAGCTTCCAGTCTGGACTACGATTCCTAACCTTACCAAGAATTTTGGTGATTTAGTTGTTTTTTCTCTCTCTACATATTGCAGTGATCCAGATGGTGATCCGCTGATGTTTTCTGTCACAAGTGGTCCTGGTCATGTAACTGGGAGTGACTATGTGTGGACTGTTACGCCACCTATAGGTGAGAGGACTATCGAAGTAAGAGCATCTGATGGGAAGGGAAGCTCGACTGCAAGTTTCAAGATTACTGTAGAAGCGGTTTCAAGTATTCCCTAGAGCCTCTTTAAGGTAATGGTTAAGATCTTCAGACACATCCTAGCATCAAACTGTTTTTTACCGGAGGAGATTCCTCTGTCATTGCCTTTACTTATTGATCAACATCTTGGTACTACAATATGTCCATCTGAAATTCTTCGGGTTTCTCATATCCAGAGTTCGGTAAAACGTGTCTGAAGAGTCCAAGACCTATTAATGGAAGATAGGTCAGAAGATTAATTTAATTCTATCTCATTCGCTGTACAGAAGCAGCGTCAAGATTTCGCTTCCTCGCGAATTAATAGTATCGGCTTTTTATGGAGCTTGATGTGAACATAGGAATTCACAGTGTGCGTGTTCACAACGAAACAAAAGAGAACCGAGGTCTTGACAAACTGCTATTCTTTCATTTCTGCAATTATTAGGTTTCTTTCACAACAACTTTGGCGTTCGTAAGCGTTGATAATGCGGAGTCAAGTGTACACTAATCCGGTTACTCGCAGTGACATAGCTTAGTGAATCGGTATTGAACTTCGTTGAAGCAGAATATAGATAGGGGATGCTTCGCTAATGTGAAGAAACGGACAAGATGCCAATGGTTGTTGCGTAAATGGGTGGGCGAAGATGATTACCCAACAACTGTTGTCAGAAGCTTGTTCCAAATCCATCGAGTATATGAAAAGAATCAAGAAAGATCATATTCGCAAACTTCGCTTTTGGGAGACGAAAATTGATGATCTACATCTGTCTATAATCTGACTTTCTGTGATAGGAACGTTAGGATTATATGTAATGCGACGCTTATACAGATACTGCGGGATAGCTCTGTTCGGTTATTCAGCGTTTGTATAAGAGAGAGGTTAATGGCCCAAAATGTGAGTTCTTCCGTAGCCTGGTACATGGGTGCTGTGACGAAAAATGGAAGAGTCATAGGAACAAGTCAGTCCCTGTTCTTGCTTGTGAATGATAATCAATTAAGGATCGAGATTTCGAATCAAGTTCAGATGACAGAATCCCGGTCATAGAACCAAGAACCTAGACGCCTAGCATCGGAACCAAGAACCGTTCTTACCGAGGTACGTGTTCCTGGTCCGGGACGAGCAGCGAACGACGGCTCTTCGCAACGTCCAACATTCAGCGCAAATCAGAACTAGTCCAGCGGCTCTTTCAGCGGTCGCTAAAGCGCTTGTTTTTGCACTTTCGATTATCTCAATTCAGAAGCT
>JAFGAP010000214.1 GCA_016933635.1 Kosmotogaceae bacterium | reverse complement strand
GGCGGCAAAAATGATGGCCGGCAACGCCGGCAGATTCCTGATAGATGAGACAATACAAGAGGCAATTATCTTCAGAAAGAAGATGAAGCATCTGAAGAAGGAGATCGAGTCAAAAGAGTCCGATCGGAAGAGACGATGGTGGCTGGAAATATGGCAGCCGGACAAAGTCTCTATTGAAACTGAGAGCGGAGAGCGAAAGACCTTTGATCTTGAGGATATAGATGAGTCCATCTTGAAGGACAGACCCGACTGCTGGTATCTAAAGGCCAACGAAGACTGGCACGGATTTGGAAAGCTAGATAATGACTATGCCCTCCTTGATCCCGTGAAGGTCACTGTGATGACTCCTGGAATAACGAAACAGGGTAGAATGAGAAACTGGGGCATACCCGCAACGATAGTCACTACCTTCCTTAGAGACAGGGGAATAGTCGTTGAGAAATCGGGTCATTACTCATTCCTAATACTCTTTTCTCTGGGACTGACAAAGGGAAAATCCGGAACATTGCTAGCCGAGCTCTTCACTTTCAAGAAGTTATTCGATGAAGACGCTCCCCTTGATGACGTATTTCCTGATATTGTAAGAGAGTTTCCGAAGAAGTATGGAAAGATGACCCTTCAAGAGCTTTGCAGACAGATGCATGAGTATCTGAGAAAAGTGAGAATTACGAAGGTTCTGAAAGATGTCTACTCACAAAATCCCGAACAGGTAATGTTACCAGCAAAGGCTTACTCGGAGCTAGTAAACGGCAATACCGAACTCGTGAGAATCCGCGAACTGCAGAATAGGATCTCGGCGGTTATGGTCGTTCCTTATCCTCCCGGAATACCGGTTATAATGCCAGGCGAGAGATACACCGGCGATACAAAGAAAATAATCGAATACCTCAATCTCTCCGAGGAATTTGACAACAAGTTCCCTGGATTTGAGAATGAGATGCACGGTCTTAAGATGAAGATAGACAGTGCCAACAAGAAGAGGTACTACACTTATTGCTTGAAGGAGATCGAGCAGGAAGGCACCGAATAGTCAACCTCTTTCATTTATAGAATTCTGCCTCATTGAATGTAAAGGTGTTTATTTGATGTTATAATCCTTTCTATCGCTAAGAAATGAAGGGATAATATTGCTCCTAGCTTTTCTACCTGCTGTCTTCTTCGGGTGGACTCTCGGAAGGAACGACGCAGCAAACATTTACGGTACAACAGTAACGAGCGGAATTCTGTGATACAGATCGGCAGCACTAATGTCCGCGCTTGCCGTGCTTATTGGAGCCATTATCGGTGGCGCAGGAGGTATGCAGACCCTCTCCAATTTAAGCTCCCATACTTTGCTCTCGGCTTCCGTAAACGCTGCGGCGGCAGGAATCTGTGTTCTTTTGCTCAACAGAATAGGTCTACCGGTATCCTCTTCTCAAGCCGTTGTTGGCTCGGTGATAAGCATTGGATTTGTCAGTGGGGGCGTAGATTGGCTGGTGGTATTGAAAATAATAGCTTGCTGGATAACAACTCCATTGGGAGCGGCGATCGCCGCTTTCTTCTTATACAGGTTCCTTGGTATCTGGTACAGAAAGATTCCGTCTATACTGGCTCAAGATATTATTCTAAAGTCTTTCGCAGTACTTTTCGGAGGGTTAGGTTCATTCGCTCTTGGTGCAAACAACGTTGCAAACATTACGGGAAGCTTCGCAGAAATTATTGGCGTTGATAAGGCCGTGTTGATCGGAGGGCTGAGCATATCAGCAGGGGCAATAATGTTTAGCAGAAGAGTCATGTACACTATAGGGACAAGGATAGTAGCTCTCGAATCTTTCGCATCGATTATTGCCTTACTTGCACAATCATTGACCGTGCTGATTTATGCGTCTATAGGGGTCCCGGTTTCAGTTTCACAGGCAATAGTCGGAGCAGTTATTGGAGTCGGCATGGCCAGAGGTTCGAAGAACTTTGATTCGAGAATGACAAGAAGAATTGTATACGGATGGGTACTTACCCCCGTTATCTCAGGCGTGATCTCGATTTTCCTGTACTTTTCTCTAAGTTCTGTCTTATCTGTACTTGGGAAGTGAGCGCATGTTATTCCTCAACTTAAGCCATCTCGCATAGTTAAAGAGGCTGCAAAAGAGTCAAAGTAGGAAAACAAACCACTATAGCCGATTTATCTGCTTTCTGGTTCTACCAGTACTATTCAACGAAACGCAATGCGCCTCCAGAAATCTTTTATAACTTTTCTGTCTCGATGCCTATAAATTAAGATCTCTCGGCTCAGCGAAATTAAAACGTCAGTGAATAACTCCTCTGGCTTATAGCTTCTATTCTAGCTTTGTCGCTGATAGCATTCGCCATAAGGTACATATGCGATAGAACAACGCCGAGATCGATCGCTATAACCTCTTCATAGATCAGAGGAATCTTTTTCCAGCCGTGAACGGCTATCTCGTTCCGTCCCAATACTTCAAACCTCCAGGGTTGTCTGTTGAACGATGATGGAGCCATTCTTCCCGCATCTATAATTTCTCTCATCCCTTCGTCTATGTACTCTTCCTTGCCATATACAACCTCTTTGAAGGGCTTCCTGTTGGCCTCTCTATAAAGAAAACGGGAAGCTCTCTCGACGATGTCTCCACTACCATTCGCGGCAAAACCAACTACAATCATAGATAGATAATTCGGGAGTCGTGCCCAGCTAGTCGAAAATCCCTTCAAAGTAAGGTTAAGGACAATCTGCTCGCCTTCGAAGCCGTACTTCACAAGATTTGGTGTGGAAAAGTCGTTGATTTTCGCAAGAACGATTCCCGAACCGGAAGGAAACTCTGAAGTGAAGTACCAATGCAGAACACTATTGGAATTAATGGGAACAATATCACTGAAAGCACCATTAACTTCTTTCTTCTCTTCAGGAGACAAATGCTTTTCCTGAAACTTTCTCTGTGTCACTCTCAACCCGATTGCCTTCTTGATCTCCTGTTTGCTTAACATTCAACCACCTCTTTACTCTTATTCTATATAATTTGACAATAAAACTCAAGATTAATTAGCTCAGTAGATTAAACGTCTCAAAAAGAAAATGCCGAGGGTTATCCTCGGCCTTTCATGAGATCTACGATGGAAACTAGAGGCTTTCCTTAACCTCTCTAACCCATTCCTTCGCAGTCTCGATATACTCCTCTAATCTTGAAGAAGGCGATTCAAAATCACTCTCCTGAACGACTTCATTTCCTTTCAGAGCCTTTTTCAGATTCTCGAGGGCGCCACCGATCATTCCTTCATGCGTACAGAAGAGAGCGATCTTCTTTCCCTGGATTTTGTGTTCTTGAAGAAATGTATTGATCGGAGGTGCGTATGTAAGAGCCCACACCGGACTCCCTAAGACTATGAAATCATAAATATCAGGATCGAAACTATACGGCTCAAGTTCTGGACTGTTGTTCATAGTCACCGACTCACTCCCCCAGATATGCTCCTTATCAGGGTCATAACCGGGCGTGGTCTCTATCTGTTCGGGATTCTCCACATGGTGATAATAGGTTCGAGTAAATTCCCCCGTGGGAACCAGCCTCAGAAGGTCAGCGTCGACTGCAGAGGCCATTGCCTCCGCAAGTGCTTTAGTGCTTTCATCATATGAGAAATAAACAATAATAGACTTCATATTATTACCTCCCTTCATTGCTATTATAGCCTGACATATAGGCGAAATGAAGGTGTCTCGACAAAGGAATCGGTCATTCTTCACCGTAACTAATGAACTGAGAAAGATTCTGAAAGAGCCTCAGGCGATGAGTCTTTCGAATATGAATTTTCCTTGAATTAGGACTTGGACAAAGGTAATTGTGTGAACCGTTTCTGATAATATTCGCGGAAGCGCCGATACGCTAAGTAATTAGAAGCAGTTTCATGTGCTTCACTTCTCAAACGCACGTGTCACAAAAGTAGAGATAAGATCCTATTATGAACTATACTTCATTTCATAATCGGTCGCTGTCTAACTGTTTTCACCTGTGTCCATGAATAATAATCAAGCTTGTGCGATACGAAGTATCCTTCAGTAATATCATTTTTTAGTAGAGGCAGGTTTTCCGCTTTTGGATAATCCGCCTATGGCTTTCCCGTTGACGGAAAATCGGTATATGGACCAATACAGCTTCTAAGAAGCTTTTTGTCCATTACCTACTAGCTTCTTCCCGACAACTTTTTTTTGTTTTCGATATTTCTTCCCATTTTGCTTATCGAAGCAAGGAATTGGCATACAAATTGACTTGATAATCTCGAATGAAGAGCTCTTCTCTCTAGCACGGACAAGCTGTTGAAAACAGCCGACAATTAGGATTTTGCTCTAATTCTCGTACTACGCATTAAGAAATCGAAGATGATGCGAGCTAATGAAGCAAGGAAGCCAATCAGTATGCAGTTCCAATTAGCCTCTCAAACCATTCGCGGCTTATTACTCTGTAATGAGGGTGATAGCTTCTCTTATAAGAGGCGCTGTGATGCACAAATCTTCCACCTTCAACCGCTTCCTTAACAACCATTGAAGACTCAGGAGCGAAAATCTCCTCAGGAAGTGAGTCTCTGAGTACGCCATCTATCCTGTACCACTCTTCCTTCCATTCATCCTGTGATAGGACGGCCCCTATTCTGCTGCTTGCAACCAGTGCCCGGAAGAGATCGTCGATAAGAATCTGACGGTTCTTCACAATAACAAGATTGATCCTGAAGAAGTTTTCCATGTAACTGACATCCTGCCAGAGAACCTGATCAAAATCATCACAGTCGATCTCTTCGGCAAGAAATCTAAGGGCGACTGCTTGATCCTCCATTATGTGCTTCGGACCAAAAGTCCCCTGATAGAAGAGCTTGTACAGATCGACAAGCTGTGCCGCCGGGTGCAAATCGAGTTCATGTGAAGCGAGTTCCACGATCCTGCATTCTCTTCTGAACATACTCTCCCCCTCTTTGATTAACAATTATACTGCTACAGGGGCTCGATTCAAAACCCGATCGACTGCCTATCGTGGCAAAGGGCAGTCTTCCGAGCTTTTCTTACTCACAGCATGATCATGTCTACTTCATCAGAACAGTAAGCTAGCAGGAAATGATTTTCCGTAATTCAGTAAAGGTTCTCTTGACTGGGGAATCTTCCATAAATGTCTCATAGAAAGAAAAAGCCCCCGCACGTTGCGAGGGCTCTCTGGGGGTTAACTGTGGCCTAAATTACAGAAGCTAAGAAGATAATCTCTTCTTCCCCAGACCGAAAAGATTGCTTTATAGATATTCTGTTACCAGGCCCTTAGACCAAGTAGAACGAGCCGTTTAATATCAGTACCACCAACCAAAGTGCTTTGAGGCGAACTGACGAAGAAATTGTCAATATCATTGAGTTGATCAGCAGTCCCAAAATTTCTTGCCGTAATTGATCCGAACGTAAACAACTGGCCAGCCTTATGGCCGGTGTTTTTGTTTACAAGAACATCGCCTAAATCAGGAAAGAAAAATCCGCCACCGGAACCATCGGAAGGAAAGGCAGCAAAATCCCCAGAAAGGGCTCTTACTCCATGTGTAGCCTTTCCATTGTTCCCGACTAAGTACGTGACAATCATGTCACCTCCAATTGTAGTGAGAGAGAGGTAGTCATCATCGGTTCTGGAAGCGAAGTCGTCAAGAATCTCTTTGACCTTACTCCATGTCATTATGGGTCTGTTCATTACTACTCCACCTTGCTGTGTAGCTTCATCCAATTCCTCGTGAAAATCTCCATAGACTAAATGTGTATTTAGCTGGATATCTCCTCCCACAACTGTTATGCTATACTTACCATTCACTGATGACAGTTTCAGGGCATCACTAGTTTTTTCTCCAATTTTCAAATCACCGTACAATATGATGTTGACTTGATGATCCGCCTCTGGAATTCGAATTGTATGAGAAGTATTATCGATTTTGTATGACAAGTCGAAGTATCCAGAAGCGTTTGGGGAAATTTCGTTAACGGTAGGAAAACTAATAGTGAAATCGTTTCCACTTGAATCATTTGGGATGACTGGAATCAGGTAATTCGACTGCGTGATTGGAAGGACAGAATTAGGAAAAGTAACTGTTGCGGTCCTCGTTAATGAATCAAGCCATGCCTCATGCTCCTCAAGAAGCGACATAAATACCAAGTCAGCATCAGAAGCTGTCTTTGTATAGTTATAGCTGTCATACTCCGGCAAGATGTTGTTGGCTTCGAGTCCGAACTGAAAAACCTGTTCAAGGTTAATGTCAGTAGCCGAGACGGTTACTGTTCCAACAACAGTTGCAGCGCCATTTATGAGGTCTCCAAATCCCTGAATTGTCTCTGTTGCATTAGGCCCTCCCTTGTTTGGTATGTAAGTTGTTACTTCATAGAAAACTCTGTCAGTCTCGCCAAAAATGAGCGCAGCTTTGCCTGACAGGGATTCAGTTGCTGCATAACCATATGAGTATCGCTTGACACCATCCTTCTCTGCCCACGAAACAATTGAGTACTTCCCTCCTGTACTATTGATTGCCGCCCCCTTGCTCTCGTATTCAGCAAACGCATCATCGTTCAGTATTTCGTCAAATTCCGAATCCCCATTCAGAATCCACCAGCCAGTTGGGTTAAGAGTATTTAGAGCTTCACTCCAAAGATCGCCTTCGTATCCACCTCTTGAAGAAACAAAGCCAACAAACTCCTCATAACCATTCCATTGACTATCGAATTCTTCCGTCCTCCACTTGCTAGCAAGCACCATTGTTGCACCTTCAACCAAATTGCTGGTGGTCACTCTCAAATTGGAGAGAAGCGAGTAGTTGTTCAATCTGTCAGATGTCCTCTGCATCATAATTCCAGCAGCAACCAATATGGTTGTTGCAAAGGCCATCAAGATCAATGCAATTGGAAGTATGAATCCTTTATTCCGCATACGGGTCATATCTATAGACATAAAACTCCTCCTCTCTTGAGACTCTTTCATCCTTGAGTACAACTCTGAATACTCTCTTAGTAGGTGTGTCACCAACTGAAGTTGCATCGACGGAAACGACTGTGACTTCTTCAAACCCAGGGTATTCTGAAAGCTGCTGAATTCTACTGATAATGTTCGCTTCACTAACTCGATTAGTACTTCTGACAATTCCTTCAACCATTAGCTTCGCTGAATGCAGGTTCGTTACGACCTCCAGGCGAGCTGACATACCTCTGTACTGAATTATCAACGCAATCCCCGATGTTATGAGCAAAGCTATGATAGCCATAACAATAACTATCTCAGAAAGCGTAAAACCCCTCTTAATAGAACCTCACCGCCCCATTCATTGTCTTGGAAGTGCCATTGATAGTAAATTCAGCATTATAGTATATGTACTGAGTCTGGGAAACTGATTCTGGTGACCTACTGAAAACGAAACTTGACACGTTCTCAGCAAGTATAGATTCAGTAGTATCAGTTTCGTTGCTGTAGTACTCAAAAACCACTTTATTATCAACGTACGAAATTGTAGCCACCGTAGTACTGGTTAGAATAGGAAAATACGAGAAAAGCGTTATTAATGTTGAAGTTGCCTCATCACCGCCAAAAACCAGAGCTGTCCAGTTCCTAGAAATTATGTTTTTCATGTTGCTATTCAGCTTCATCATCTCTTCATCAATCGCAAGCTGTGTCTGGACCTGTCCGCTTATTTTGAATGTGGAACTCAGTACAACATAGAGAATCCCCATAATTATAGTTGTCAGAAGCAAGGTAACCATTATCTCAACCATTGTAAGGCCCTTATGCATTCCTTTCTTCAACCTGATCATCCTAAAGAGGCTCAATTTCGAGATTCCTCCCTTACAAAGACTGAGTTTCTGCCGGGACACAGATACGAAAGCTAATAGAGGCACAATTAGAAGCGATCTCCATCTCTGTTCTGTTGTCTGTAAAATAACTAGGAGCTTCAAAGGTCATGGAAAAACAGACCTGAAACGATTTTATCACACTGCTATGAACAATAGCACTAGAAAAGAGTGCCTGCGTGAAGCCCGGTCGTCTTGAGATCAATATGTCAACTATTCAAAATCCTTCAATATGCGAATAATCTACAAAATAATTTGCAAACTCATGCCAACAATACCCGCTTCGAATAGCCTTTCTCTTCACAGTTGCGGAAACACGCGTTCGCTTTACAACAAGCATCCTGGATTCTCTTCCTAATTCAAACTTTTCTCAGCAGATGAAATCGACTTCACTTTTCCATCACTTTTCTTGGTTTTCTCATCCTTTCGATAGGAAGAATCGCACTATATTCGAGACAAAGAAGACTTGAGAAATTCGGAAGCTCAAACTTCATACAAGAAGACGTCAGTTAGCTTGTAGAAGAAAGCAGAATCCGTATGGCTTTCGGCGAACAATCTCAAACTCTAATCAACATCACTCAAAATACTACTACGTTTGTGTTCTTGATCACTGATACAGAAGCGTCGTTGGATATCTAGAGTTAGCACAGAGACTACTTTTGTGTCAGTTTGGTTTCTTCATGTAACAGCTTCGATTATCCTTGCATTTTGCGTCTGATCTGGGGTATTATTATTTATTCCCATTTCATTGCGAGGGAGCTGACAATCGAATCGATTAGACGGTTTCTGAGGATAAGATATCACTGGAGAACCTCCTAGAACAGAGTTGAGAACGCCCGAAAGACCTCCTTATTTCTAATCAGTTCCCTCGTGTTTCCTT
>JAFGAP010000213.1 GCA_016933635.1 Kosmotogaceae bacterium | reverse complement strand
CAATTCGTACATGGCGTTTGCCCTCATATTGGTTTCGGCCGGTGTTGTGGTTGTCAACTGGAAGAACAGGGTAGTCTCAGAAGATAGTCCCGCTCAATAAATTCGAATACTGCTTTGGAAATTCACATCAGGAGACTTGGGCTCATTGTGAGCTAACCTTCTCTTCAACAAAGATAACCTCGGCGCAAGGACGCAGCAGAGGATAGAAACCTGGAGTGGGCCGTTTCGATTTCCTTTTGGGTCTGAAACAGAAACGAGGTAAAAAGTAGCAAACGACTTCACTGGATCGAAAACAGCCTAAACATTTGCACTCACTGAGAAAGAGAGTCGAAGAGAAAGCGGAGTCGATTCTCTTAACTGTTTTTCGAGAATCTTCTTGCAGCGAGTCTGATGCCGATGGCGCCAAGAGGGGCTGTTATAAGGATCGAGAGTACTGAAACCGAAAGTATCACATCTCCGTAAGCAACTCCCATTGCTAAGGGTATTCCTCCCACTGCAGCCTGAACTGTGGCTTTGGGCAGATAAGAAATCATGCAGAAGAGTCTTTCGCGGATATCCAGTTTCGAACCGAGAGTGGCCGCCAGAACGCCAGCGCTTCTGAATATGAGTCCAATAAGAATTACGATTAGTCCCATTAGCCATGAGTCGCCTATCGCACGTACGTTAACACTCGCACCCACCAGAACGAAAAGGAAGATCTCGGCGATGACCCAGATTCTCTCCATCTTTCCTGCAATCCTGTCGGCGGCTACAGGAAGCCTCTCTCGCAGGACAAAACCTATCGCCATAACACCCAGAAGAGTTGCTACGGGGAGTACTTCTTCGAGTTTATGGAAAACGAACGCAATCGTCAGGATCAAGAGAACCTTCTTTGTGTCTCTTATATGGAATCTTCTAAATAGGAGGCTGAAGAGAAAGCCGATTGCCGCGCCAAGAGATATGCCGAGAATAATCTCTACTGGCACCATAAGAAAGGACATTCCGATACTGACGTTCTGTCCTCCTTCAATTCCCAAAAAGACTGTAAAGAGTGTAATGGCAACAACGTCGTCTATTGAAGCTGCCGCTAGAATTGTAGAAGGTATTTCATTCCTCTTTCCGAAGTTTCTTTCTTTCAGTCTTAGCATCTCGGGAACTACTACCGCAGGCGACACCGCCGCAATTATGAAGCCTAGCATTCCGCCTTGAATGAGGCTGAGATTCAGCAGGAAGTGAGCCACTAACATAATTGAGAAACCTTCAAAGAGGCCGGGAAGAAAACTAAGACGAAGAGCCAGGGGACCTATCTTCTTGATAATTCTCCGGTTCAATCCGAGACCGGCTCGCATAAGTATGACTATTAGTGCTAGGAGCCGGACTTCATCGGAAATTGAGAGCAATGATGGGTCGATGAGATTCATTACACCGGGTCCCAAAGCTATTCCAAGCGATACCAGGCCTATAAGACCGGGAAGACGAACTCTTTCAAAGAGTGAAAGTACTACGATCGAGAGAATTACTATAAGGGAAATGCTTAGAATCATATATTCCTCCAGAGTCAAGCAGAACCAGGTTGCGAATTTGGTAGAAGCTATCAGCTGGTGGCGGTTCTGGAGGACTGTTCTCCAAGGCAAGCTTCATTGCCTAGAGAATTATATAGTCTATGCGTTATACTGTCAATGACCAGTGAACGGAGGTGATCTCTTGAGCACTTTTCTAGCCATTGTTGGTGCATTGTTCCTGCTTTATCTTGCAATTAGGTTCTTCCCTGCGTTGATTATGATTGTAGCCGGCGTAGGAGTGATAATGATAGTGATATTTGCCATAGCAGGTCTGGTTGTTGTTTTCCTGCCGATCTTGTTGGTTATTGGTCTAATTCTGATCATTGTTAAGCTTGCGTCATGAAAGACACTGATCTTACCGCAATACAGGTCTGGTTCGATCAGGATTCATTTGGCGAAGAGACATTTCGCAGAAAGATGAGGGACTATATAGCCGAGGCCTCTCTGTCATGGAAGGGAAGGAACCACATTGTGGTCTTCCCGGAGTTCCTTGCGACCTTTCTCTACCCATCCTTCAGGAAGCTGAGCTTCGAGGAGACGACGGCAAAGACTCTTGTCAAATATGCGATCAAGAACATGGGGCTTTCTTTCAATCCCTTCAAGAAGGCCTTTCTGAAAGATGCTCTTGAGATCGAAGCCTACTATCATGATGTCTTCGAAGGCATTGCACAGGAGTTCGGTACTTATCTTCTTGCGCCTTCGATCCTGCTGCCGGCTGTCGACACGGAATCGGAAAAAGGGAGATTCATCCGGAACGGCAAGCTCTACAACCTTGCCTACTTTTTCAACCCTTCGGGAAAGTTGTTGACAAGAGCCTTGAAGCACAATCTTACAAAAGCCGAGAGCTCTGTGTTGTTTTCCAGAGGAGAGCCGGTCGACAATGTAGTCCATACAGAGATTGGCGTAATAGGTATAGCGATTTGCTACGATATGTTCTTTCAAAGCGAAATCGAGAGACTGGACGCAGCCGGTTGCGAAGTGATACTT
>JAFGAP010000212.1 GCA_016933635.1 Kosmotogaceae bacterium | reverse complement strand
TGCTTGCTCTTTTTCTTTGTTTTTGCCTCCTGATGCGTAAGCGCCAGCATCACTTCCCCGGATGCCCTTCCGGGCATCACTTCCTCGCGCCAGCGAGCCTAACTTCCTGGCGAAGCCAGCCTTGCATCTTATTCCGCTCTTTCCAACCCCCAGCCCGCTACCCCCGACCCCGGTTTTTCAAAGATCCACTATCTTCCCCGGATTGAGTATGTTGTTTCGATCAAAGGCAATTTTTATGCCTCGAATTAGGTCAAGTTGCGCTTTGTCTACTATTGATGCGAGGTATTTCTTCCTCTTTATACCTATACCGTGTTCTCCACTTATGCAGCCCCCTAACTCTGTGGTTTCATCAAAGAGCTCTTTCTCGGCCAGAGGGAGATTTCTGTTCCACTCTTCCTGAGGAAGGTCTCCCTTTATGAAAGTGACATGGACATTTCCGTCGCCGGCGTGGCCAAAGGCAATCATTTCGAGCCCGCGCTTCTTCGCGATCTCTTCAGATCTCTTTATTAGCTTGGGTATGTTAGCCATCGGAACGGAGACGTCTTCCATGCTGTGCACCGGGCTTATTGCGGCCAGTGCCTCCGCAATCGACTTTCTGGCCTTCCATAGTTTGTCTCTCGTATTCCGGTTGTCTGCCACAAAGGCTTCAAGCCCGCCCGCTTCGATGGCGGCTTCCCCGAGTTTGACGTAATCGTCGAATATCGAATCCTTGCTGTTGCCTTCGACTTCTATTATCAGGTGAGCTCCAGCGTCAGCGTAAGGAAACTCGATGTTCAGGAAGCTGCAGGCCGCCCTTATCGACGAGCCATCCATAAACTCCAGAGAAGTAGGAATAACACCTGAACCGCTCATCAATCCAGGTACTGCTGCAATTGCCGTGTCGATATCCGGGTACGGTACGAGCAAAGCCACTGAATACTTCGGCTTTGGCAACAGCCTCAACGTTATTTTCGTGACAATTCCAAGCGTGCCTTCAGATCCAACCATGAGATGGACGAAGTCCAGACCGCTGACGTCTTTGAGTCTCTTTCCTCCGAAGTACGTCACCTCTCCTGAGGGCAGGACTACCTCAAGGCCGTAAACATGGTATCCCGTCGGTCCATATTTCATGACTTTGTTTCCTCCAGCGTTTTCCGCAACGTTGCCCCCGATCGAGGAGCTCTCGCTGCTGCAGGGATCACCCCCGTAAACGAGGTTATGTCTGTCTGCCAGTTTCTGAATTTCGCCGGTTATCACTCCCGGTTCGACGGTAATCATCATGTTTGCTTCGTCGAACTCGAGAATTCTGTTCATCTTCTCGAAGCTCATGACGATTCCACGGTATGAAGGCACCGCGCCTCCCGAAAGGCCCGTTCCCGCCCCTCTTGGGGTAACTGGAATCAGATGTCTGTTTGCGAATCTCATGATCTCAGACACTTCCTGAGTACTTACTGGGAATGTGACAACCTCCGGCCTCACTGCTCTCAGTTCGGCCGTCTCGTCTTTCGAATATCTATCCAGTGACTCTTCATCGTATTTGACTGGGATCTTGAGTAGTGCTTGCAGCTCTTCGA
The DNA here is from genome assembly GCA_016933635.1 of Kosmotogaceae bacterium. Lineage (GTDB taxonomy): Bacteria > Thermotogota > Thermotogae > Petrotogales > Kosmotogaceae > Mesotoga. The sequence goes on along the minus strand of JAFGAP010000212.1, from coordinate 3,559 downwards.
TCAGGCCCGCGTTAAGACGTCCGTAATTCATCTCTTCACCTCCGACTCAATGGACTCGGCAAGTTCATTAAGAATCTCGACCGCGTCTCCAACAAGCCCAATGTCTGCGAAGTTGAAAATCGCGGCGTTCCTGTCTCTGTTTATTGCCACGATGAACTCCGCGGTTTGCATCCCCGCAATATGCTGAACGGCGCCGGAAATACCGGCAGCGATGTAGATCTTCGGCTTAACTGTATGGCCGCTCAATCCGACTTGAGCTTCGTGCCCGATCCACTTGGAATCAACGATCTTCCTTGAAGCGCCCACGGTTCCGTTGATCATTTTTGATAACCTGTAGACAGGTTCCATGTTTTCAACCTTTCGAAGTCCCATGCCTCCGGCGATTATCACTTCGGCATCCTGCACACTCTTCTGGCCCTCTCCTATTGGATGGAACTCGATGAGTTTCGCTCCAGTTTGGATCAAATCATGAGTCACGCCAAAGTTAACGAGTTCACCTTTGCTTTCATACTCTTCTTTTAAGGGCGAGAATGTCTTTGGCCTAACGGTGGCCATTTGAGGCCTGTGATTCGGCGTCTTTATTGTAGCCATTATGTTTCCGCCTATAGCAGGTCTCGTCTGCAGAAGGTTTCCCGTTCCCTCCTCTATATCGAGACCGGTGCAATCAGCCGTCAGGCCGGTCTTCAAAAGAGCTGCCAGTCCGGGCATATATGTTCTTCCCGAAGTTGTGGCCGGTGCGAGAACGATTTCCGGAGCGAACTCTCTTACTATCGCAGCAAGAGACTTTGTGTATGGTTCGAAATTGAATCTGCCGAAGCTTTTGTCCACTGCCTGGATGATTCGATCTGCCCCTCCTGAGAAGAGAGCGTCAGCCGCATCCTCTTGAACACGCTTGTCGGAGAGGAGTACTACGGAAACCGTAAGAGGCCTCTTCATGGATAACTCTCTAGCCTTTCCAAGCAGTTCGAGTGTACTTGAGTGGACTTCATTTCCTCTTCTCTCTGCGATTACCAGGAGATCACTCATGGTTCACCTCCAGATAGGGCGCCAATCTCTTTTTTATCTCATCTATTCCATCTCTGATACTGTTCCCCTCATACATCTCTACCTTCCTCGAGAGCTTTGGGGTTCCTATTCTTACTACCCTTGTGGGTGATCCTTTCAAGCCGATCTCAGATGGATCTAGTTCCAGAAAATCGTTGCCAATCCTCTCTATTGAGGCGTTTCTGGCGAGTTTCTTTCCATTCAAGGTTGGGAGTCTGGGTTCATTGACATCCTTAGTCACCGAAACAAGTGAAGGGAGGGGTAGCTTCCATATTTCCTTTCCTTCTTCCACTTCGCGTTCGACTGTTATGCCAGATTCATCTAGCTCAACTATTCTCGAAACATATGTAGCAACGGGAATACCCAGCATAGCGCCTGTTTCAGGGCCCACCTGACCGGTTTCTCCGTCGGTAGCCTTCTCTCCGGCCAGGATTAGGTCGAAGGGACCCTCCTTTTCCGCAAACCTCGCGAGAGCCATTGATGTAGCCCACGTATCGGCACCTGCGAACTTACGGTCAGTCAGCAGCACCGCCCTGTCGGCACCCATTGCTATTGCTTCCCTCACGGCCTCTTCTGCCACTGGTGGTCCCATAGATACAACCGCAACGGAGTGATCTCCAATCTCTTTGATTCTTAATGCCGTTTCCAGGGCGTGTAGATCGAGAGGATTGATAACGGTACCGACACCCTCTCTTATCATTGTGCCCGTCTCTGGATTGAGCTTCACCTCATCGGAGTCCGGGACTTGTTTTAGAAGAACGAGTATTTTCAAGACAATTCCCCCTAGTCGTGTATTCTCTATTCAATCTTAATACACACGCCGATTACTTTCGCGGCCGTAGTCAAGACTACGAACCGAAGGTCTTTGAATGAGTTGTCTTGAGCCCAATTAATGAAATATAGAATGCCTCTCTTTCAAGTTGACGAAAAATTAGTAGATTGATTTAATTGTTAGCGCAAAGTTTATGCGAACAGATGTACACGGCAAACACGTTTGATTTTTTACCAGGATATTGCTTTTACGTGAATTGAGATTGCTTGATGGTTGGATTAGCTTCGATAGACAAGATCCACAAATGATTCTCACTAAATTCCGAATTATTATAGCCTCTATTATTTGTAATGATTGTGCTATTATATCTCTAATCGGGGTGAATCGATGAAGAAAAGAAAGGCTTTTTTGTCACTTGTTCTGATTCTATTATGTACTTTTGTTTTCGGAGAAAAGCTCACTTTCGGAGGGGATAATGCTTATCCTCCGTATGAGTTTGTTGATGAAAACGGTGAGCACACGGGATTCAATGTGGACTTGATGAATGCCGTTTCTAGAGCCGCCGAGCTGGATATAAAAATCGAGCTCGGTGAATGGAATCTAGTGGTCGAAAGGTTCAAGTCGGGAGAACTTAACGGATTGATCGGCATGGCCGTCACTCCTGAACGGCAGAGAATATACGGTTTTTCAATTCCCCACAATACTCTGCACATGGCGATCTTTTACAGGAAAGGTTCTGAAGAACCAGACGTAGATGATCTTAGAGGAATGGAGATAGTCGTGCAAAGGAACGGGGTCATGCACGACTATCTCCTGGAAAACTCAATAACCGATGAGATTGTTGCGGTTGAGTCTCCTCTTGATGGCTTGAAGCTTCTTTCATCGGGCACGGGTGACTTTGGCCTCTTCGAGAAGTATCAGTCTCTCTATTTTGCGAAAGAGAATGAGATCCAAAATCTCGAGGTTTCCGATTCCACGGTCTTCGAAAGAGATTATGCCTTCGCCACAACAAGGGATGATTTTGCTCTTCTCAACAAGCTCAATAAGGGACTTCTCCTTGTCAGAGAGAGCGGTGAGTATAAGGATATATTCGAGAAATGGTTTGGTTCAGCAAACTGGCTTGAACAGAATAGAAAGGCTTTGCTCTGGTCCACTGGAATACTTATCGCCTTCATAGTTGTGATGTTCGCTCTTTGGATCTGGAACCATACTTTGAAAGGGCGAGTAAAGGCAAGAACCGAGGAGCTTGAGAAGAAGGCAACTGAAAACGAGCGCCTGAGGGCCAAGATAAGAAGTCTTCACGATATTGCCTTCAAGATGGAGAGCTGCACAGAAGAAGAGGAAGTCTACGATCTCATAGTTAGAGCCGCCACCGATATTCTCAGCTTCGACTATTACAGTCTGGACATTGTCGAGGGAGACTATCTTATTGTAAAGAGGAACTCGGAGAACATTGAAGTCAACACAAGGGTTCCAAAGTACGAGGGAATTGCTGGAAAGACTTTGAAGACGGGGAAAACAATAATAATCGATGACGTTTCGAAGGAAATCGATGCAAGACCTTCAAGCAGTAAGATCAAGGCTCTACTTAGCGTTCCTATTGGAGATTACGGCGTTTTTCAAACGGTCACCATTGAATCGGGAAGCTTCAAACAAGAAGATGCCGAGCTTGCCGAGTTGTTGATGCTTCACGCTCTTGGAGCCTTTGAGAAAATCAAGAAGACCAAAGAAATACGTTTCCTT
>JAFGAP010000211.1 GCA_016933635.1 Kosmotogaceae bacterium | reverse complement strand
GTGTCGGAATGAGACAGACCAAACCCGCTGTAACCAAGTGAAAGAGCAGCCGGAATTACTGAGGGGAGTCCATCATCCACGCTCCAGTCAACCATCTGGTCTCCGGCCCACATCAGTGTCGAGTATGCAGTTGTACCTGTGTATCCGGCTCTTGTAAAGAAAAAGATCTCTCCCAGTTTTCCGGTCTCCTCAACGGCCTCTCGATTCAATCTTGCCCAGACCGGCGGAAATCTGTTGTGAAAGCTCCGGGCGTCCTCTCCCGAATATAGAACGGCATCTGTGGGAAGATACTCTCCAAAGTCTGCCATCCATCCGGAGAGACCAATACCGATCATGTTATTCTTAATTATCCTTTTCAGCCAGACATATGCTTCTGGATTTGTGATATCTATAATCGCTGCCGGAAAGGTAGTTATCACAACATGATACTCGCTTCCATCGCTTTTCAATACAAGATAACCCTTTTCGGAGGCCTCTTTGTAGAGATTTCCTTCAATTGCCAGAAAGGGATTCACGTAACCCATGACTCTTATTCCACGATTCTTAAGCTTCTCTATAAGTGCCGGAAGCTCCGGGTACATTGTGCGATCATACTCCCAGTTCCACATCAGCTGCTTTCCAAAGGAAGTGATTCTCTTACCTTCCCAGTCCTGAATCCATATCGCTGCTATCTTTAACCCTCTCTTAAGAGCCTCTTCAACTTTGGGCATTACGATGTCCGTTCCACCCTGAAGGCCGAGAATAACTCCGTCCATAGACCATTCCGGCAGTTCCGGTTGTCTTCCCAGGTAAGCAGACTGTCTTTCGAGAACTTCCAGCAGGGTCTTTCCAGTCCCGAAGATTATGGAATCTGGAATGGCCCAGCACTCTAGCTCATGATAATCGTCATGGGAGAAATCGAATTTCATATAGTGACTGTCGTTCAAGTGGCAGTAGAACCTTCTTGTCGAAACAAAAGTAGGTTGAGGATAGTAAGTAGTGTACCAGTCTCCACCGGCCCTTTCAAACTTGTCGGCAAAGAAGGTCAGAAGTTCTTTCTTGTTTCTTCCTACTCCCTGTTCCGAGACCCAGAGGGGCACCTTCTTCCCCCTAAGATCAAGCTCCGAAAACTGCTCTCCACATCCGTAGATATGTTCATCTGGTTCGGCCTTTATTCTTATCCATAACCTGTTGGCAAAAGAGTTATTGCTCTTTACGCCCATCTTCATTCGACCATCTAGGAAGGAGAGAGTAACTTCAATAGTATTGGAATCCCTTCCGAAGACTACAATCACGTCTTCGTTAAGATTCTCTTTCACTCTCCAATCGCGAAGCGCGATCCTTTCTTCCAGCTCATCGACAATCTCGAAATTTCCATGGTACATGTCAAAGGCCTCATTCCCCTTTCCGAGGAAGACACTTGGCCTCTCTCTCGAGTGGTCTATCAGCAGTAAATCTTCAAGATAGATCTGCAAATTACTCTTGCCATTCAGTACCCTGAACATCTCTACCTCCTGCCAGCACCTTTCGACTTCAATGCCATGGCATCTCTTGCGGCCTGCGCAATATCGCCGGCCGTCATTTTATACTTTTTGAGAAGGAAGTCGGTCATGCCAACCTCTCCGAAATGGTCTTTGACTCCTACTCTTCTAAGAGGAACTGGATACTCCTCGGAGATAACTTCAGCCACCGCACTTCCCCAGCCGTTTATTATACTGTGGTTTTCTGCCGTGACTATTGCACCAGTTTCTTTAGCTGCTCTTACTATCGGTTCTCTATCGACAGGCTTGAGGGTGTGCATATTGAGAACACGGGCATAAATCCCCTCTCTTTCGAGCATATCGGCGGCCTCTATTGAGCTATTTATCATTATTCCACTACAGATAATCGTCACATCGCCGCCACC
>JAFGAP010000210.1 GCA_016933635.1 Kosmotogaceae bacterium | reverse complement strand
TCCTTCTGAAAATGACGTTAATCGCCGGGCAGATCTGTTCAGTCGGTTCGTAGTACTATGCTAGTATTTTGAAAACAGCTCCACAACATTCCAAGATTATTATTAACCAGCTCTTAAGTGAAAAACCGGCGCTTACTTTTTTGTTGTCCTGAATAGGCGCGCGTAAGAACCGGAGAACGCCTGCTGGAAGTGAACAAGCTGCCACTTCTTCTCTATCTTTAATAGAAAGGCCGAACCAAAGGTCTCGACTCTCCTTAAGGCGGCTTTTCTGGCAAACTTTGCGCCTCTCTTCCATGAAAGGTAACAGAATGAAGGTCTTTCAACGGAGGATTCCCAGGATATCGGTTCGAAAAGAACCCCGAATGATTCGAACTCTCTTTTGAGAAGCTGGAGAAACTCATCTATGCCATTACTGGATAGTCCTTCGGGATTGATATAGGTAATATTATCGGTGCAAAGTAACTTCAACGATTCAAAATCCTGATTCCTGTAGCTTTCGAAAAAGGCCTTTAGAACCTCTCTGGCCGACATCTCGCTTGGCTCCATTGAATAACACCTCACTCTCAGTCACTACTAAGATTCTATCATTGAACTGCCCCGTCAAATGTGTACATGATCGTATCGTTAGTTGTTCAAACTGGAATATAATCTCGCTGGAGAAGGGAGGTTTTCTTAATGAAAACGATTGTTATCATCTTTTTCTTTCTCGTTTTCTTTGCGGCAGTTCCGGGACTCACAGTGCGAGCTGGAATAGAAGGTCCAGCAATAATTGGCTTCTCTCTAGAACTGGACTCCAATATTTACTGCGGGATGGGAGCGATACCTCCAATTACGATATTTGGTTCAGGCGGTCCCTGGTCTTTCTCGCTTACAGCAGGATACAGTTCGTCATTTGAGGTTATTCGGAGAGAGAAGATGATAATATCAGCTGTTGCGAGAGGTTGTGCCGGAGCAATATTTTCCGACGCTTTCCATTTGGCTGCCATAGCGGGAATGCTTCTTGAGATCAAATGGAGTCTAAATCCTAGTTTTAAAGCAGGATTTCAGCTGGGGATAAGTCTTGGACTGTATCAGCGAATTACGAACCCTGAGACCAGTTTTGTTCCAATGGGTCAGATCGGTGTAGTCCTTGATTTCTGAAGTTCATCGTTTTCTGAACCTGAGTGTTTTCAGCTTGCCGATCTCTCTAAAACCCAGCCGATTATAGATCCTACCCGCATCGGGATTATCGTATAGCAAGCACGGTCTCTTTCCCTCGGCGAGTAGATCTTCACACAGCTTGGATACAACTGCCGAAGCAAGACCTCGCCCTCGGAAATCCTTCCCGGTTGCGACTCCAATTATCATTGCCATATCGGAACTCTCGGAGGTACTGGCCGCCGTGGCCAGTATTTCGCCTTGATATTCTATTATGTATCTTCTTGTGCTCCCGTCTTTCAGTGTAGCCATGAAGGATTCTTCATCCGTTGCGTGGAACTCTTCTATTGAGAAAAGAAAGGCCAGAAGCTTCTCTGCATCATCAATAGTAGCTCTTCTTACCTCAAACCTGGTCGCATCAAGGGTGGGTTCCCTCAAGACTGCGAAGCGCAGGGTTTCTTCCTCTTCACGTATGTCCTGCAAATACGGAGATATCCTATCTATACCTGAGATGGTTCCGCTAAGCATCATAGCCTGTTCATATCTCCTCACAACGCCTGCCGCTTCTCTGAAATTCATTCCCGCCCCAGCGGAAAGAATGAGAAATTTGTAGTATCGAAGCAGAATCCCTCTGGGACTGTCGAAGTCTCCATCGAGGTAAATCTCCATATAGTCCGAATCTGGACTTGTATTTTCTATATCGCCGATTATGAACATGTTGAATTCCCTGTTCTTGTAAAGAAAGGGAAGAAGATTCCTCCACTCACTGCCGTCGATTTTTCTCATCGGATCACCGCCGATTAGTTTGGACTGTAAAGACTATACCATCAAGAACCTCTTCACAAATCGCTTCCTCTAATGTGTTCGTGACTTATATCACGTACTTGACCTTGTCTTTGCTATAGACTTTCATTGAAAGGAGAGATTTATATGACAAATAGAAAGGCCGCGGCTCTGAGAGTAATTGTACAGGTTGTCTTCCTGTTCCTATTCTTTTTTCTTCTGAGGAGCAGTGATCTCCAGAAGTGGTTCTTGATTTTCGGGATTGGTCTGGTCGGAGCTCTATTTCTGGGAGGGTTTTACTGCGGGTGGATCTGTCCAATGGAAACCCTTTTCAGGCCCATAAACTGGCTCTATTCAAAACTTAGAGTGAAGAGGTTAAAGACACCAGCAATCTTCAAGAACAATGTATTCAGATGGTCTATAATTGTTCTCTTTCTTTTGCTTATGGTTGCAGTAAGAGTCTTCAAGATCAAGGTCAACCTTCTTCTATATATAACTGCCTTCTCTGTTTTGATCACTCTGGTATTCGAAGAAGAGTTTTGGCACAGGTATATGTGTCCCTTTGGAACCTTGCTGTCGCTCTTTTCGAGAAAACCGTTGTTTGGAATGAAGGTGGAGAAGCCATCGTGTGTTTCCTGCGGGATCTGTCAGAATGTTTGCCCTGTAAGTGCAATCGAAACTGAAGAAGATGGAATGAAGATTGACAACTCGGAATGCCTTGTATGTCTTAAATGCAAAGAGAGTTGCCCAAAAATCTCGATAAAGTACTCCAGATTGGAATGATCAGTATTTTGCCTTGAAAGAGGGCAGACTGAAAAGTTATCGCCGTCCCATTTAATCCGGGACGGCTTTCCATTGTTCGAATATTGGATTGCTGCCACGGTTTTTAATGCTAGAATCATTTTATTACAAAGTAGAGAGAGGTATTATAGTGGCGGCTGAAGAAGGCAGCGATAACCTCGCAAGATCAGTTTTCGCTCTTCAGGAGCGGATGAAGGAACTGGATTGCGTCTACAGAATATTCAGTGATCTTCATAAGTTTTCGACTGCCGATGAAGCGGTTAAATTTGCTATGGATCAGCTTCCTAAGGGGTTTAGATTTCCCGAACAGATGGCGATAAGAATAGAGATCGATGGAAATGAGCAGAAATCGGTCGAGCAGTGGTCCGATGAAAGAATGATTTCAACGGAAATAGTTGTGAACGGAAGGGTAATCGGAACGATAAGTGCCTCCTTAACAGAAGAGGTTGACATAAAGGGAAGCCCTTTTCTTAGGGAAGAAAAGAAACTTCTTTCGGGAGTAGCTGCTGCGCTCTCCAACACCCTTGAGAGAATCATCATTCAGCAAGAACTGAAGGAAAGCCTCGCCAGACTAACTTTCGCAGTAGAGGCTTCTGGCGAAGGCATATGGGACTGGGAAATTGAGACCGGCAAGGTTGTTTTCTCCAAGAGATGGAAGGAGATGCTTGGTTTCTCTGACGAAGAGATCTCTGACCATGTCAGCGAATGGGAGAAAAGAATTCATCCCGAAGATGTTGAAGAGGTGAAGTCCGTTCTCAACAGATGTTTCAAGGGCGACATACCCTTCTATGAGAAGGAGTACAGGCTAATAGGGAAAAACGGTTCCGTTGTCTTGGTTCGTGATAGAGCACGAATTGTCTCAAGAGACAGTGAAGGAAAACCGTTGAGGATGGTCGGGATGCACACCGATCTCACGCAACGCAGGATGGATGAAATCAAACTTCAGAAGCTCAACAAATTGCTAACCCTGATGTTCAGGGCAAACGAATTTCTTGTCCACGCAAAGGATGAAAATTCTTTACTGAAGGGACTTTGTGACATCGTGGTCGAGAATGGA
>JAFGAP010000209.1 GCA_016933635.1 Kosmotogaceae bacterium | reverse complement strand
TGCTCCTGTTCAGGGCAGCTGCACGGGATCTCATTCTTCTCGTCTTTCTCAGCCTCTCTCTTTTTTCTCGGGGTTCTTAAGTAAGAAAAAAGAACCTCTACGAGAGGTGTCGAAGAATGGTTTTACAGCGTACAGCCTTCAGCGGTTCTTATCCAAGCGGCTCTTTCCACGCGAAGCGGAAGTGGCCTCGCCGAAGGCGAGACTAGCCAGGCGGAGCCTGACTGGCCTGCATTAGCAGACTGGCTCCCAAATGTTCCTATGGTCTGTCCCGCCTTTCGCGTGTTGCGCGTCTAGGCCTTCCCGCTCCTTGTTGTTCAGAAGGACGGGTTCATGGTTTTGGACGAACCAAGGACGGCTCTTCCGCTTCTTAACTAATCAAGAACATGGACGCGAAGTGTTTAAGAATCGTTCTTCCCAGCTCAACGCGGGCAGCGTTTCTTATGCAGGAAGTTCTTTCCCCGCGAACCGGGCATTGCGACCTGGCGTGTTATTCGCCAGCCTTGAGTCCACTGATGCTCCTCAGTGCATTGCGCCCCGGCACGATCTTTGCCGGGAATACGTCCAATATTCTATAAGGTATCACTTCTGTTCTTACCACCAGATCCTAGACCCGGCTTTTTGGTTCATGTCGGAGGACGGTGGACCTTTTACGGTTGACGTGAGAGGCTCGTTGCACAGGAAGCCTCATTTTCTCTGAATCAATCCAATCATGTGTCCTTCGGGATCTGTGAAAAAAGCAAGAATTGTATTACCAGATTCGAAAGGGCCTTGAAGTATCTCCTGCCCATGGTCCTGAACCCGCTGCAAAATCTCGTTCATATTTTCGACTTCAATGTAGAGCGCCCTGTGAGTTGGAAGTACGCCTTTTCCGGTAAATATGCCCCCGTTTATACCTTTGGGATCTCCGCTCTTGAATGAATGAAATCCCGTATCGCTGACTTCGTTCTCCCACTCGAAGACCTCTTCATAGAACTCAGAAAGTGACTCTCCATCTATTGCGTTGATTTCCCAGTACACAACCGGCATTTTCTTTGCCATTAAAATTCGCCTCCATACGCAGAAGAAACGACTTGTGTCACAAGCTTAATCCTCATTTGCTATTCGTACGAACAAACTCTGCAAAGTAGATTCGATAAAGATGATGTTTCCTGTTCTTTAGCTTCCTCCTGTCGAAGAAGAAGGTCTCAACGGCGGCCCATATGAAAACCCAGCTCGCAATAACAAGAATCTCGTGAAGCGCATAGGGATTGAAAGAAAGCTCGGAAAGCAGTGAAGCCGTCCCCATCGCTAGAACGCCGAATACCATCATTGCGGCGCTGACTCTGGAAAGCCTCCTCAAATCAAGATCAACATAGTAAAGCAAAGGAATCAGCTGTTTTCTTATGGAGTCCTTAACCTTTTTCGAAAGATCGAGCAGATCACCACAATTACAGTCGACCATCACAGTTAGATTTCTTTTCAAAGGTAGATATTTGGTTTTCTCTTCAAGCACATCTACTGCTCTTTCTGCATCATCATCAGTTAGATCTGGCCCTGTTAGGTTGAGATGGACATGATTATCATCTGCTTTCTCGGAATAATTTCCGACTAGATTGAGTAATTCATCGAGTTCGTTTCTTTTCTCCGTAAAGGTGATCTTTTCCAAACTTCTCATCTCCATCACGTGAAGTGGACTTTCTTATTATTCAATTAGGCGTTCGTTTTCTTCCGAATGAATGATTATAAATCTACACTGGCAGCAAAAAGAAGACAAGTAGGGAGTGCAAAATGCATAACGAGCCACAAAACAACCTCTTGCGAACCATTTGACTTTCTGCGACCAAGCAGTTTCGACATTACATGTTTTTAGATCGCTTTCCTTGTTCGCTATTGAAGCGACTTACAAAGATATTCATAACAGCTGAGTAATTATTCGAAGTGCTATGCAAACAGAATCTGGTTGCCATACTTATGACACTTTGACTTCAGCAATTTCCATTTTGCAGAACGGTATTATGTTCAATTATGAGAGCAAAACTTTCGAACATAAATAGGACTACTAGTAGTGCCATGAATACTCATGTTCCGCGTCCCACCTGGTACCTTCAGTGACCAGATAGTTTGATAGCATCATCTCATTTGTTCTGTCAAAAGACGGGATTACTCCAAACATGTGATTCCAGGTATTGACGAAAATCAAAGGCCTTTCATCAACAAATGTTATTAAGTTAGGCATAAGGACCGCGGACCCGTGCAGATTCTTTGTGTCATCAAAGGCATGATCACTCGCAAAAACACCCGGGAAATCTATAGCGGTTATCTTCCCATCTGAATCAAACATTATGTAGAAAGTCTCAATATCCTCGATGCGTCCATATCTGAAATAGCGGTAGACATCATACAAAAAATCGATAATTAGACACGGGTAATCCTCATCGATGAAAACAACAGTTACCTGGAGTGTCAAATCCTCTTCAGAAAAATCCGTAAAGACTTCGGCAATTCCGTTCTTTGAATCGCTTTGGGGCATCGAAAAAACCGGTAGCGGAATCTCAAATCTTGCGAAGAGTCCAATTGCCAGTGCCAGGAAACATACCGTAAGAGATCTTCTCATCACCACTCATCCTCCATGAACAATTCTTTGCTTCTCGACTCATATTGTATACCCCATGCGCACTCAAGTAACCATAAATATCGTGATCTCATATTCGGCCAGCTTTGTTAGCCTTTGAAGTGGACTCTATCGGCGGAATTGTCTGCCAAGGTTGCATAATGTCATTTATGCATCAAAACTCGTTGAGCATTTTGATTCGTCTTTCACTCTTTGATAAGATATATCGAAATGCAAAAAGGGTTGGTGAGCAAATGAGAATTATCGATTCGGAAATGGGTAAGATATGTATCTTTGACGAAGTCACGACGCTGTTTACAGATGCTCAATCTTTGTTAGACGGAATATCCGACTACGTGTACGAAGGTTGCACAAACCTCATATTCAAGAAGGAACACTTCCCCGAAGAATTCTATGACCTTAAGACAGGGCTTGCAGGGGAAATTCTTCAGAAGATGACAGACTACCGGCTGAGGGTTTCAATTATCGGAGATTTCACATACGTACAAAGTAAGAGTCTTCGGGCGTTTATCATTGAGTCTAATAGGGGCAATCAGAACTTCTTCGCCTCTACCGAAGAGGAAGCTATTCAAATGTTATCTGGTCAACGCAGGCTTCGATAAACCTCAGTATTCCGGAATAGATAGTCTACGCATGACAATAGATTAATCGAAGAATCCTCAACCTAGATTTGCCCAAATCAGTTGCTAACTCAGTTGCTTGTAGAGGAACGCGTTGAGCATTCAAAACTCGAATTGAGATTCATTGACAGACTGATTATGCATAAGAAAATGGTCAGGACAGCTTAGTTTTCGACAAACTCATCTCAATAAGCAAAGCAATCTTATGCTTTCTCGTCTATACTGAAAGAAATAGACAGAATACTTTTCGGGAGAGAAGCATGGATTTGAATAGTGATTTCACAGATGAAATTTCGCAACGAGTAGCAAGAGCATACGAGCAAATCGCCAAGACCCATTGTTCTTCAAAGCCCTACTCACTTGGCCACATCAAACTGAAGACGATAGAGCTCATTCATCTTATTCGAAAGACCTTCTGCCCACAGCTTTCACATACCCGAACCGTTGACGGGCAAGTACTATTATCTGAGGCTTTGAATACGCTGAGGGAAATGATTACGGAAATAAGACCTGAATTGGGTGAAGAAGGAGCAAGTCAAGTTGTGAAGGAGTTTTTGGCCGAACTTCCCTCGGTTGCCGTGGCTCTAGTTAAAGACGTGCGGGCCGCATACGAAGGGGACCCCGCGGCCAAATCAGTAGAAGAGATCATGATCGCTTATCCCGCCTACGAAGCGATCAGCACTTATAGACTCGCACACATTCTCTACAAACTGGACGTTCCACTAGTTCCTAGGATAATGACGGAGTATGCTCATCAGAAGACCGGAATAGATATTCACCCGGGTGCAGCAATCGGCAATTACTTCTTTATTGACCACGGCACTGGAGTGGTCATTGGCGAAACCTGCACCATAGGTCACCATGTGAAGATATATCAGGGTGTAACGCTTGGCGCGAAAAGCTTCGAGCTCGATGAGAATGGAAATCCGATTAAGGGAATAAAACGTCATCCAGACATCGGTAACCATGTCGTGATATACGCGGGGGCGACTGTGCTTGGCGGGAACACCGTAGTAGGAGACAACTGCGTGATCGGGGGCAATGTTTGGCTGATTCATTCTCTGAATCCGGGAGAAAAGATCTACAACAACCCTGACACCTAGAAAAGCCAGATGATTTCTACCTACAACACCAAACGCGACTCTCTTTTCGGAAGACCGCTGATCGCTGGTAAGAACCGATTTTTAGAATTTGCTCTTAATTACTTACAACTTGAATCTTGGAAATGGGACTGATGACCAAGAACCTGTACGCATACCGTCGAAGTACCGTTCTTTCCAAAGGACGGCGAATCTTTGTCGATTAACCGCTCTATGGACAAACTGTATCTCGAGACTTTTGAATGGCCTACGGCGGAATTTAGACATATCACAAACTAATCACTCTAAACTGAATTCCAGCTGTATATCGAAGGGTTCTCGCGAATAGATCTCCTCGTTTATTTCGGAAGCAGGGAGGCATCCCAAAGATTCATAGAAACCCTGGCTTTCTATTGATGGATGTGTTGAGATATACAATTTCCTTGCGCCTCGTTTCTTAGCGTTTTCGCAGCACAACGCGAAGAGTTTTCTGCCAATGCCTTTCCCTCTCAACTCCCTTGAGACATGCATAAACGGCATCTCTAAATACTGATTCTCGCTTCCGAAGAAAGAGTTCTCCACAGATGCAAAGCCTACAATTGAATTCTGGAGAAAGGCACCAGCAACGAATCCTCCAGATTCCATACAGCTTCTTAAACGCTGTACCACTTCAACCTTTTTCTCGGAATCCCAATCATCTATGAACTCATCATGAATACAGACAAAACTCCCATCCGGTTCCTTAAGCTTGATTACGCCTGTAGTCTGATACCTATCATAATTCTTCAGAGCTTTGATTTCGAGATCATTCAATGTTATTGGTCTTATTTCCGCATACTCTTCCAAAGGAATCTCTCCTTCAATCTGACAAGGGCATCGAAGCTACAGTTGTCCCCACTCAATTCTATGCGCTGATCAGGCAAAAATTCCATCAAAGTCAAATACACAATTAGTCTGCTTCACTTCCAGCATTTCTAAGAGTGTCGAAGCTTCAGGAATGCGTTGGGTCAAGCCTCCTTTTTCCACTTAAGAGCGGCTTCTTCAGCAAAAGGAAAACTCACTGAAATCGGACTAATTTCAATTGGCGCTATAATGCTTTTGGAAACCCGTTTGCTTATAAGGTCAAATAGATCATTTTACTTTGAAGGTGATGAACTGATCGACCATTCAACGAAATCTATAGAGATACCCAAATACATTATTGTTAAGAACAAAGCAACGGAAGAACTGGTCCCCTTTCTTGAAATGATGAGATTCAAGAATGTATGTATTGCGACTCAGGAAAATCTCCTTGAACTAATACCTGATATTTATGATGCAATACAAAGCAGTCATCACTCCATTTACCGCGTAGAAGAAAGACCGAATCTGAATCATCTCATGAGCAAACTCGACTCGATTCACGATATGCATCCCGATGCTCTCGTCGGCATTGGAGGAGGCTCAGTACTCGATACTGTCAAGTTCTTTGGTCATATATTGAACATTCCATTGATTCTGGTTCCCACTCTAGCGTCAAACGATGGGATTTGTTCCCCGGTTGTCTCCGTGAAACTAGATAACGGCAGAAGCGACAGCTTGCGGGCTAGAATGCCATTCGCCTTGTTTGCAGATACGAGCGTTATTTGCAGCGCGCCGAAGAAGTACCTCTTTGCTGGACTTGGCGATGCAATTTCAAACATTACTGCCATTCTTGACTGGGAACTCTCAGCCCAGACGACAGACGAGCAAATCGATTACTTTGCTAAGACTTTGTCAGTCATGAGCTATAAAAGTCTTTTAAACTTCAAGAGCGCGAATTTCGGCGATGT
The DNA here is from genome assembly GCA_016933635.1 of Kosmotogaceae bacterium. Taxonomy (GTDB): domain Bacteria; phylum Thermotogota; class Thermotogae; order Petrotogales; family Kosmotogaceae; genus Mesotoga. Next base: position 2,477 of record JAFGAP010000209.1, on the reverse strand, counting down.
GGATTTCGTCGAAACGCTCGTCAACTCATTGATCACAAGTGGAATATCCATGGAGTACGCGGGCAATTCCAGACCTGCTAGCGGTTCCGAGCATATGCTTTCTCATGCTGCAGACGTAGTGTTTGACAGGTCCTTTCTTCACGGTCACCAGACTGGCTTCTACACATGCGTAATCCTTAAAGCCTATGCAAGTGATTTCTACGAAAAGGTTCTGCAACTTCTTTGCGATCTCGGCTTCTTCAGCAGCTTGCCTGAAGAGCTATTTGACAGAGCCACATTCTCAGAAGTCTTAAAGATATCGCGTTCAATAAGAAACAGGTACACAATTTTGAATACACTCAATGATGATCAACTCCTAAGAATCTTCGACGATACGGTCTCGGAAATCAAATACGCTATATCTCACGCAAGCTCCGAAATCTCTAAAAGGAATACACTTAGAACTGTGTAGAAGTTGAAAGAGAATAGCTTACTTGCTTCGCTCAAGAAGCCTTTTACCAAGCAAATGGCAATTTCCTAAGTGCAGAAGGAGCGACTGACCGGATCCTCTCGTCTTTACCTTTTTCGACAACATTGTCAAAAAATTGCTTCCTTTCAGATCCCTCTTACTTCGTCATCCAGAGTTTATTCCAGAATCTGATCTTCGATGCAATCTAGGGATGGGTTTGTGATCCGAAGGACCAAGGGCGTCCTTTGAAACTCTCAGCGTCTCTTAGCAAGCAAGTAATGGTTCTTTTGCCCAACGAAGTCGGAACTGGCCTCGCCGAAGGGAGACTGGCCAGGCGTAGCCTTACTGGCTATTTTGTCGCCTGCTGGCGCGTAAGCGTAAGCATCACTTCCGCCGGCGATTTTTCGGCGCATCACTTCCTGCCCAGCAGCATCACTTCGGTAGCCTCGCTTCTCTTCGGACATAAGACGTTTTCGGCGAACGTTTTTTGAAGTGTGCTCCACATTTGGAATTAGGGTAATTCTGGTGTAGGCTCTAATTAGCTGAGTGTTTCTCCAAAGATCATTGCTCCAAATATGGGCAATTACAATAAGGAGGGCTTATGCAGGAAGCTATCAACAGGATCCTTGATAAGTATCTCATCGAGAAGCGCAAGGAATTTGCACAGAACAGGCTTGCACATTTCATTCGAAGCGATGTGAGTGGTATTGTTCAGGCAATGGTTGACTCGGAATACCCTGGTAAATTCAAGGTATCTGCCTCCCCCGGACAGGGTCAGTGGGCCGAAATTCCCTGGATAGGCATCTTCGACAAAGATATCACCGAGTCTCCAAGACACGGATATTTCGTTATGTACATCTTCACGGCCGACATGTCTGCGGTCTACCTTTCACTCAATCAGGGATGGCTGTTTTTCAAAGATACGTTTGGAGCCGAGGCAAAGGAGAAGATCGCTACTGCGGCGGAGGCCTACAGAAGAATACTTCGTGTGGACGAGAATTATGACTACGATACCATTACCCTGCGCGCAGATGGGGAACTGGGAATCGGCTATGAACTGGGCCATGTATATGGAAAAAAGTACGAGAAGGGGATGGTGCCAGGTGACGAAGCCCTAAAGAGAGATCTTCTGGGTATGATCGCGCTTTATCAAAGATTGATGGAAATCATTGGCACGGAATCTCCCGAACAGAAGATAAAGGAAATAATCTCCGAGCACGAGGCTTCTTCTGAAGTGACAGCTGCCAGTTTCATGGACGAAGCCAAGAGACCTGCACAATCGGTCGTTCCCGAAATCGTCAGAAGTGATAATCAGTCGGTTGAAGTGAATTTTCTCACTTTGCAGGAAGTAAGTGAGAAGTCGGCTGTACCCACTGAAAAAACCAGAAAATACCTGGATGAACTGGAAAGAGCCGGAATCTGCTCATCCAGCATTGTTGAAGGTGAAAGACTCTTCCCATTAAACTGTCCCGAGCTTGTCTCAAGACTTGACACGCTTAGCTACGAAAAACCAACGCTTGAAGATGCGATCAAAGTAATCAAAGAGGGTGACGAAATGGATTTGAAAAAGCTAAAGGACCTGGAAGAAAAGGTCGACAAGCTCTCAAAGAGTATGGACTCGCTTTCCTCACAGTTTAGTTCTCATGTCGCGAAGTATCACTCCACAACTGAAAAGAAGGGCTTCTGTTATCACTTCAAAGAGGCCTTCAGAAGCATAGGGAAAAAGAAATCCTGACCCGTCAAAGACGACTCTTGAGTGAAACAGCTCATAGAAGCTGTACAATGTGTTTTTCTTGTCGCCAATAAAGAATCAGCAATGACTTTCTCGAGGATAGATGCTGAAAACGTGAGCTGGTAGTGTTTTGGTAATGGTCTGGATTTGGTTGTGGCTCCTTCAGTCTGTCCAGTTTTTCGCCTGGCTCGAGATCCTTGTCAGAAGCGCGCCAGTTACTCTAAGTTGTCAAGTATAGAATTAGGAAAATTATGAGAGTGAAAGGTCAAATGGAACGTTGTTTTTCAAAAGTTGGTA
>JAFGAP010000208.1 GCA_016933635.1 Kosmotogaceae bacterium | reverse complement strand
TCTCAGAGAGTTGTCAGATCGTGATCTGAATCTGACAAAAATCGAGTCAAGGCCTTTCAAAAGAGAGATGTGGCACTATCTATTCTTCGTTGATTTCGAAAGAAGTGTATCGGAAAAGAGAGTTGCAGAAGCTATCGATGCAATAAGCAGCCGCTGCAGCTACTTCAAGCTCCTGGGCTCTTATCGATCTGATAGTTTCATCGAACAGCATTCAAAAGGTGCTTGCTAAACAACCATGGTACTCTCATTTTCCTGAGATAACAATCGGTTAATCCAGCCACAGGAAATGAAAACAAGCAACTGAGTTTCAGTCTTCTCATTGATTTACCTCTGGCTTTTATCGCGAAGTTTGCAGAAACTGTGAATCAACGAAGATCTTCTCCCATTAGATCGGTTTTATCGGCCAAGATAGTAAATCAAAACATGAGTTATCTAGATCCGTCAATGCTAGAAGAAAATTGCCGGGAATTGAAACCAGTTAGGTTATTAGTACAAAGGATCAGAGCAGTAAGAAAGTCAGTTAAAAGAGAGGTACTGAACGTATCTTTGGTAATTAGAAAGACTTAGTTGCTTCATATGCCTTTTGTCTAGCTGGTTCTATGAAGAAATGTAGATTCTCTCTTCTTGAATACGCAATTTTTCTGGATTCAGATGCATTGATTCTTTCAGAGAAATCGGAATCTCTAAGTAACCAAGACATAAGACTAATACTATCTTCAACATTAGGGACATCAAAATAAACAGCCGGAGACATTTGCAGTCTCCGGCCGGAAAGGCTTGCTTCGCCAAAGTTATTACTGGCCGAGCATCTTCTCCATTACTTCCAGCGCTTCATCAGATAGAAGCACCATTGCCAGTCTTTGAGCAGTTAAGTTGTTTTGCACAGGTCTCTCAACTATGCCGGGTCTGCTTGCATTGAACCGGTCTGACATATTTTCTTTCAAGACTCTCATTCTTTCTTCAACATCGAGATTCTTGAGGCGTTCCTGAGCTTCGGGAGGGAGATTT
>JAFGAP010000207.1 GCA_016933635.1 Kosmotogaceae bacterium | reverse complement strand
AGGTTATTGAGTGCTCGTGGCTCAACGGATAGAGCGCTGGACTCCGGATCCAGAGACTGTGGGTTCAAATCCCACCGAGCACGCCATATAGGCAACGCGGGAGGTCTTGTATGAAAAAAGGCGATTTAGGAATCGATTTGGGTACCGCTTCTCTCTTGGTCTTCCAGAAAGGCAAGGGCATCGTTATAGACGAGCCGTCTGTTATAGCCGTTGAAGCCAAAACCGGAAAGATAATAGCGATAGGATCAGATGCTAAGGAAATGATCGGTAAGACGCCAAAGGATATAAAGGCGGTAAGGCCAATTCGAGACGGAGTAATCGCCGATTACCAGATAATAGAACAGGCCCTGAAAGATCTTGTTAAGAGGACTCGTACGAAGTTCTCTCTCTCGCGGCCAGCCGTTGTTGTCGGGGTTCCGGCGAAAGTAACAAGCGTTGAGAGAAGAGCCGTCATTGAAGCCTCCACGGCTGCAGGTGCAAGCAGGGTATATCTAGTTCTTGAACCCGTAGTTGCTGCCATCGGAGCCGGTCTTCACATTTTCGATTCGGTGGGGAATATGGTTGTCGATATCGGAGGGGGGACCTCCGATATAGCGGTAATCAGCCTTGGCGGGATAGTTGTTTCGCGGTCCCTAAGGACGGCTGGAGACTCTATGGACGATGCGATAATCAAATTCGTAAAACGCAAGTATAAGTTCCTTATAGGGAGCTCGACTGCAGAAGATGTAAAAAACAAAATAGGAAAGGCCTTTCCGACGCTGGAGAGTTTTGAACTTGAAGTACGTGGGAGAGATGCGCTGAATGGTCTTCCCGGTAACATAAGAATCACTTCCGATGATGTTCACGAAGCCATTTCTCAGATTCTTCAGGAGATCGTACTGAATCTGCGCCAGATTCTGGAAGACACGCCTCCCGAGATTGCTGCGGATATAATGGATACCGGTGTTGTTCTCACCGGTGGGGGTTCTCTAATTAGAGGACTTCCAGATTTGATTATTCAAGAGACTGGAATAAAGACAATTGTCGCAGAGGATCCGAGAACCTGTGTCGTAAAAGGTATAGGAGAGCTTCTCGATAGTGACAAGCACCTTCATAGAGTCGCGATCAATCACAGCAAATAGTCAGGGTTCTATTCTGTTTCTTTTTTCGAAAATGCTAAGAAGATAAGAAACAGCTAATCCAGAAACCACTCCGAAAACAATCTGAAGAACATTTGAGTTGCTTCCAGGTCTTGTAAATAGATCAGGCAGAGAACCTATCATTAGACCCATGAGAAAAGCGAATGTCTGGCTACGGAATCTCTTCATCAGAAACTTCATTAGCCTGCTCACGAAGACAATGCCAATGATAACTCCAACTCCTATGAACAATATGATTACAAAGTCGAAGTTCCTCAGTGCGGCTATAGCTCTCGTGTATTCGCCCATAATCAATAAAATGAAGGCGCCGCTGAGACCGGGAAGAACCATGGCCGCTGCGCCGAAGAAGCCAGCAACAAAATCATACATAAGATTCATAACATTATGATTCAGAACAGCTTCTTTCCCAGATCCCGAATCAAGGACAGAAACAAGATAGACGAAAAAGCACCCGACTATTAGAGAAGAGAACGAGCTGGAATCGAATTTTTCGATTCTCTTGAATACAACAGGAATTCCCCCGATCACAAGCCCAGAAAAGATACCGTACATCAAAGAAGGGACTTTTGAAAGAGAAATATCTATTATGGCTGAAAAGCCAAAGATTCCTATAACAATCCCTACAAAAATCTTGATGAGGAATACGACATCTTCTTTGCGAGTTTTAAAGGCTGACACTGAGGAAATCGAGCCCACGAAACGTTCATATAGTCCTCCTAGAAGTGCAATAGTGCCTCCGCTCACTCCTGGAATAAGATTAGCAAGACCCATTAGAATACCTACAAGTAGTACGTAGAGCATAAGACACCTCCAGACCGCTGTATATCTCATTATATAACGGGGATAGAGAGGCAATCTAGACCCAAGCAAAATGGATAAGGAAAGGAAGAAACGTTGAGCTAGAAATGAATCTTCTTGGTTTCGAAGGTAAATTTCTCTGCAGAACTTTAGTCTGAACGCATATTGGAGAACCATACGGGATTTAGGGGTGGCCTTATGTAAGTGTCTCATTAATGAGTCTTTCTGCGAGCACATGGATGGTAAGTCACACCTATCATACTCAAGAAACTTTATGAAGAAATGGCTTTCTGACAAAGGAAAACTCTCAAACCCACTTTATCATATGATTCAAACCTATTTTTCCCGCGAAACGATTTCAGAAAGGTTTGATATGAAGTGCTTCAGAAATCTCGAGCGGCGGTTCAAAAAAAAGACCGGTGCATAACACCGGTAATACTTTGCGCTGAAGTAACCCTACAAAAGGATTATACACCTATTCAGTCAGGATTATCAACTTTTTTGTTCTTCTCTTCAAGATATTTATCAAGTTTCTCCTGCTCGTTGCTGAAAAAGTATTCTTTTGGGTTCTCCGCCATTCTCGTCACTTCTCCGAAGAGAGAATCAAGGACACCTGTGAGCGTTTCTCTCTCTACCCCATTAAACTCAGAACTCAAAATATTGGAGATTTTGTCTTCATCGGTTAGGTCGCTCGTATCATTCTCAAGAGCGTTGAAGAATCTTTCCAGTAACTCGTCAACGTTATTCATATTTATCCTCCTGTTCCAGAAAGCCTGGTAATATAATTATTTAGCGTGTGGTCGCGAGTCCTCAACTCGCCTATTGTTCCCTTTTCAAATGAATATATTATTGCAAGCATCACCTCTTCAGGACTAACATCTTGCTCCTCTTCAAATGTGTCTATATCCGGTCCTCCAAATTCGATTATCCTGGCAATTTTCAGCCCGAAGTCAAAGCTGAGATCCTTGATTTCTTCTATATGCTCGTCCACGAACGCTTCGATTCTGAAAGGCAGACCTGAGAGGGACCATCTCTCAAGATACAATAGAGTCCTGAAAATCGCAGTCGTCTTACCTTTGCCGGAAACGAGGAAAGACATCAGATACGAGAGATACTCCTGTTGGGAAGGGAAAAACTCCATCTCAGAAATAAGCGCAGTGTACAGCCCAACTTCAGGTAAAGTGATCTCCCTCGTTTCACCTGGAAGAAGCCCTTCAGAGAACAGAGAGATCCTATAAGTCATATCTTCGATTCCCAGTTCAGTAAGAAGCTCTGTAAGCGTCTCGATGTTTATCCTTCCGGATTCGATCAATCGGCAATCGGAGAAGCCGTTTCTAGCAATTTTCTCCTGCAATGATCTATAGTAAAACTCATTCAGTGGTTCTTCAAAGGCCAAATCTCTTCTTATCTTCCCTTCGGCAAGATATTTGTGAATCAGAAGAACATTCCTGAGTTCCACGAATCTTTCATCTGTTGTTTCGATCGCGCTATCATAATCGCCCATCATATCTAGAATTCGTGCTTTCAGTAGAAGAGCCTTTTCGTCTACTGTCTCATTATAGTAGCTTTCACAGTGAGAAAGAGAGTCCTCAAGCATTCCCATATTCTTCTCTGAAATGGCGAGTTCATAAAGCACTTCGAAATTTCCGCTGATCCTGAATGCAGTCTTCAAATCATCGTAAGCCTCAAACAACTTCCCCTGTCTAGCTCTCGAAAAGGAGCGGTTGTAGAAATTCTTCCAATCCTCCCCAAGCCCGATATTTTCGGAAAAAGTCGCCTCGGCTAAAGAATACTTCTGGGTTTCGTTAAAGATAACACCCTTTCTGAGAAGGATTTCCGAATAAAGAGGAAACTGGTCATTCACGTTCTCGATAACTTCCATCGCGGCACTGTAATCTCCCTTAGAAATAAAGCAGTCAATAGTGGCGACAAAAGGTAGAGGAAACTGTCCTCCAGATTTCTCAAAGGACTTAACATATGAAGTGACCGCTTCGTCGTATTCCTCTTGATACTGAAGCAATCTTCCAAGCTCATAATAACCAATGTAGAATTCCCCATTCATTTCGACGGCTCGTCTCAGCTCAATTTCCGAAAGTTCTATCTTTCCTTCCTCCCTCAGCAACAACCCCAGATAAAAATGGTACCTGTAGTCTTTCCTGATTTTTCCTGCTCTTTCCAGAAACTCCTTAGATTCACCCAAATTACCGGAATTCAAAGCCCTTTTGAAGGCTTCAAAATAGTAGTAGATGAGGTAAGACTCATAATACTCATCGCTCTCCAAAAAACACTGAGCCTCGAGACCCCTTATTATTATGTCAAGGTCTATTCTGTCCAGATCAAGAACATTGTTCATGTCCTGAACGAGGATCGGAAGTTTTATCGGAAGATTATTGGCCTTTGCCATTTCCGGCTTCAGTGGAAGGTAAACAATTACCGTCTTGTCATTCAAAATATCACCAGCCAACTTAGGCTTCTCGTTTGCTACAAATCCGCACATATTGTATAATACCAGAAGAGCGTTGGAAGATACAGGAGGTATTCTTTGATGGTTGTTCTTGCATATGTACTTATTTCCCTGCACATTGCAATAAGTGTGGGATTAGGAATTGCCGTAATGATGCAAATGTCTAAGTCCGCGGAGCTGGGTGGAGCTTTTGGAGGCGGTGCGTCCCATACCATGTTTGGCAGAAAGAAAGGACTGGACACCATGGGTAAAATCACGCTTGGTCTCGCCATAGGATTCATGGTAAACAGTATTTTGATTGCATTTGTGATTTCCAGAGCATTTGGCGCATAAGGTGGTAGAGTTGTTAAGCCCTGAGGGACAACTTAAGGAGCTCTCTAGGAATCATGTTTCGTTGATCTCAGAGGAAGAGCTTCTTAGAAAACTCAAAAGTAAGCGGTCGTTGAGGGTTAAGCTTGGTGTAGATCCGTCTAGACCGGATCTTCATCTTGGTCATGCTGTGGTCTTGAGAAAACTGCGTCTCTTTCAAGAGTTCGGTCATCAGGTTGTATTGATAATTGGAGATTTTACGGCTAGAATCGGCGATCCTTCTGGAAGGTCAAAGACGAGACCAATGCTTTCCAGAGAGGAAGCAAAAGTCAATGCTGAATCTTACAGTACACAGGCCTTCAAGATACTTGATAGAGAGCTTACAGAAATCAGATTCAATTCTGAATGGCTGGATGCGATGAGCTTCGAAGATGTTATTCGACTTTCATCGAAGTACACAATTGCCAGAATGATGGAAAGACATGATTTCGCCAGGAGATACGAGGAAAACGAACCGATTGGAGTTTCCGAGTTTCTCTATCCTCTTGCTCAGGCTTACGATTCTGTTGTTGTGAGAGCCGATGTCGAGATAGGCGGAGATGATCAGTTCTTCAACCTGGTCGTCGGAAGAAAGATTCAGGAGGAGCATGGCCTTGAGGCTCAGGCAATTCTCACTGTTCCCCTCATCGAAGGGACAGACGGAAAGCTCAAGATGTCAAAGAGCTATGATAATTACATAGCCTTTGACGATTCCCCAAGGGATATGTTCGGAAAGCTCATGTCAATTCCCGACACGCTTATGCTGAAATATTTCAGATTGCTAACCGATAAGACCGAAGTTGAACTCTCTGAAATCGAGACAAGGATCAAGGGCAAGTCGGTAAACCCACGAGACGTAAAACTAGAGCTTGGAGTGGAGATTACATCTCAGTTTTATGGAAAAGAGACGGCGCTCGATGCAAGAGATGAGTTCATAAATATCTTCAGGAACAAAGAGCTGCCCGAAGAGATGCCAGAGATAAAAATCTCGGCAGAGAGTGTTTCAATTGTCGATCTTCTGGTTTCTCATGCTAATATTTCATCAAGAAGCGAAGCGAGAAGACTGATAGATCAGGGCGGAGTGAAAGTCAACGATGAAGTCTTGGGCGATATTCATTCCGTCATCGAAATTTCCGATGGAGATGTTCTGAGAATCGGAAAAAAGCGTTTCTATCGCCTTGTCAAGTGCTAATTACTCTTGAATATGGACGTATTTTTACTGTATAATAAATTCGTAGTTTGCTGCAGAAAATGACAACATTTTGAAAGGGGGTAGGATCCATGAAGAAGCTTTCTATACTGGCACTCGTCGTTGTTACTTTCGCATCCCTAGCTTTGGGCGTTGAGTACAGCGATTTGTGCGAGAATCACTGGGCCTACGATAGCGTTATTAAGACGACAGCCGGTGGATTGTTCATTGGTTTCCCCGATGGCACATTCAGAGGTAGTGAGGATGTTACTCGTTACCAGCTGGCAATGACTCTTGCCAGGTTTATGGATTATTCTGATGCCGGGGATGCTAAACTCCAGGAAGTGGTTTTCTCTCTTACGAAGAAAGTCGCAGGGCTTTCCCTGGAGATCTCTGACAACAAGAAGAATTTGGTCGATTTAACAGCGGAACTAAGGGCGCTTGAGGCAACGGTCGCATCGTTGAAACAAAGTGGAATGACTGGAGACTTTGTGTCGTTGAAAACCTTTGACGATACGGTCGCTTTCCTTTACGATGAGATCGACAGACTCTCCATGGAAGCAGTCGCCGCAAACGAAGGAATCGCGCTAATCAGCGAGAGACTTGATTCGATGAGCAGCGTTCCTACCGACGTTGAGACTCTTAAGAACAGAACAACTGATCTCGAAGTTACAGTGAAGCTTCTCGGTCAAGCTCTTGCTAATTTGAAGAAGGACAATAGCGAGCAGGCCAAGGCGGTTGATGATTTAGCTTCCAGATTCGAGGTTACTGAGAACGTTCTTAACAGCGTGACGTCAGATCTTTTCGCTTTGAGGAGAAGTATGGCTACGAAGGGCGATCTTTCAGCTCTCGAGTCGAAACTAGCAGGCGAAATGCCTGATCTCGAGCCTTACGTAACCAATGAGGACTTAAATGACAAGCTTTCGCTCATGTACACGAGGATCCTCAAGATTCAGGACAGCATTGCCAAGATGCCCGAAGTTAAGTACTACGATGCCGAAATTGAAGAGATTCATTCAGCAATGGAAAATGTTGATGAAACTCTGGAAGTCCTTTTCGATCAGGTCGATCTAAATATTTCCAGACTTGACGATCTGGACGGAAAACTGGCAGAACTCAAAGCCGAGCTTTCCACAAAGGCTTCAGCCGGCGATGTGGAAGTAGTAGAGGGAAGGGTCACGGATCTCGAAGTCACAACGAAGATGCTTAGTAATGCAATTATTGCAGCTAACAAGAGGATTTCGGAGCTTGACTACGTGACACCCGAGCAGCTAACGGCAAAGATGAATTTCCTCTACAAGAAGCTTGGTCTCGCAGAAGAGAGTCTGAAAGCAGAGCTTGGAGATCTTGAAGGCGAGCTCGCTCTCCTGGGAGATGAAGTCACAGAGAACTACGAAATGCTTGAAGTTGCCTTTGATCAGATCGATGCTAATATCGCAGTTCTTGATGATCATGCCGATTTGATTGCCTCTCTCGAAGGTAGAACTGGCACTCTTGAGGGTAAGGTCGGAGTTCTAGAGGAAGCAGTGGACAGCCTGGAGAGCATCACGAACACAATGGCAATTCAGATGTTCAAGCTCGACAGAAACAAGGCAGACAAGTCCGCTCTTGAGGCAGCTGAAACAAGAATAGCCGCTCTCGAAGAAAACGATGTGGTTATCGAAGGTAAGATTTCTGCTCTTGAAGAGACTCAGAAGCAGAACGTAATCAATACAAATGCAGCGATTATTCTTTCTTTTGTAGCACTTGCATTTGGCGCGGTAGGGTTAATCCTGAAATGATCTTTCTGTGCAACTTAGCAACGTGTGAGTTTGCTTTTGTTACATGAAATGTGGTATATTTACGTTATGCGCATCACCAAAAAACCAAAACACTCTTATAAAGGGGGTAAGTGTGCATGAAGAAGCTTGTTGGAATCTTAGTGGTACTTCTGGCCATCTCGGTTGCTTTCTCT
>JAFGAP010000206.1 GCA_016933635.1 Kosmotogaceae bacterium | reverse complement strand
TGTCCAGGCTTATCTTCAAATAACGGGGATGTTCGATACTAAGGGAGGAGCGGCTCTTGCAGTATGGCTGCTGTTTCCTTCAATAGCTGCATTTATTATACAGAAATACTGGGTTGGAAAGAAGAAGTATGTCACGGTGACCGGAAAACCGACAACTTCTGTCCTCAAGAGTGTAAGCAAACCGATGAAGTGGTTTCTCTTTTCGCTGTGTATGTTTATCGCAGTCTTCACACTCACAATTTACGCCACGATTTTCTGGGGAGCTTTTGTTAAGGCGTGGGGAATGAACAATACCCTTACTCTGGAGAACTTTAAGTATGTCTTCGATGTTGGACTCGAGGCAATCAAGGACACTCTCGTTATTGCTTTCACATCTACGCCGATTTCTGCCGTTCTTGGCATGATAATAGCCTTTCTCCTTGTCAGGAAAGTCTTTCCTGGAAGAAGGGTAATGGAATTCACCTCGATGCTTAGTTTTGCAGTTCCCGGTACGGTGATTGGAATAGGGTATATCCTTTCATTCAACAAACCCCCGTTGCTGCTCACGGGAACTCTGGCGATACTTGTTCTCAACTTCGTTTTCAGATATATACCGGTTGGAATACAATCGGGTGTTGCTTTGCTAAACCAGGTAGATCCAGCGATTGAAGAGGCGGCATATACACTTGGAGCAGATAACAGGCAGGTTTTCACGAAAGTGACGCTGCCCTTGATTATGCCGGCCTTTTTCTCTGCTCTAGTCTTTGCCTTTGTTAGAGCTATGACTGCAATCAGCGCAGCGATATTTCTTGTTTCGGCCAGATGGAACCTGATAACGGTTCAAATACTGAGTCAGAGTGATTCCGGACGTTTATCGGAAGCATGTGCCTTTTCCGTGCTATTGATCGGTATGATTATGAGCTTCATTGTGATATTGAAGATCTTCCTTAAGAACAAAATTAGTCTATCCAGCGGTGGAACGGCAGGACAGGGGTGATTTGATGAGTCTAATACTAAGAAATGTGAGAAAGGTATTCACGAGCTACGGAACGGAAACGATTGCCGTAGACGATTTTGATCAGGAGATCCAAAGAGGGCAACTGGTAACGCTGCTGGGGCCTTCGGGTTGTGGAAAAACTACCACATTGAGGATCATCGCGGGTTTTGAGGTTCCCACAAACGGGCGCGTTTTGCTGGATGAAAAGGACGTCACAAACCTGCCTCCCAACCGGAGGAATATTTCGATGGTATTCCAGAGTTACGCTCTCTTCCCCCATCTAACTGTGGAAGAAAATATCTCTTTCGGTTTGAAGCTCAAGAGGCTGGATAGAAGCACCATGAAGAAGAAGATAAGGGAAATGACAGATCTCGTCGGCCTCAAGGGACTTGAGAAGAGAAGACCGGATCAGTTATCGGGAGGTCAGCAACAAAGGGTGGCACTTGCAAGAAGTCTTGTAATGGAACCAAGTGTTTTACTCTTCGATGAGCCACTTTCAAATCTCGATGCGAAACTGAGAGAATCTATGAGGCTTGAGATCCGGCGAATTCAACAGGAGGTAAGTATTACCAGCGTCTACGTTACTCACGACCAGGTCGAGGCTATGAGTATTTCCGACGTAATTGTTGTAATGAGCGACGGGAAGGTTATGCAGATAGGGAGTCCGTTCGACATCTATGCGAGACCTCAGAATAGCTTCGTGGCGGATTTCATAGGAAGAGTCAACTTCATTGACGGTGAGGTAGAGTCTATAGACGGAGACTCGGTTACTGTTTCATCCAGTTCACTGGGAAAGAAGTTTGTGGGCAGAAAGGGTGGAGAGCTCTCCCCTGGAGAAGGCGTAAGGATAGTCTTGAGACCGGAGTCATTATCTGACAGAGAAGAAGACAAGATCAATGTTATTAAAGGAAAGGTGTTGAAATACGTGTTCCTTGGCTCGAACGTCGAGTATGAAATTGAGCTTCCCAACGGAAAGATACTAAATGCAGTGACTTTCAACCCGATTGAGAGGAAGTTTCCCGTTGTAGGTAAGGAAACGGATCTGTATTTTTCGAAGGAGAGCGCCTGGGTTATAAACAATTGAGATGGATGGCCACGATGTCTTGACTCACAAATGCATGGATATGGAAAAAGCCTTTCTATCAGAGGAAGTAGAAATTAGACCGTACTGCTATCGGGCTTGTGATCCGGGTCCATACAATAGTTCGAAGGATGGTTTTGAAGATTATCTAGGAAGGCCGTACCTCTCACGTTCAGATGAGGAACTGTACTTACCGTTTTTCGACAATAAGCTTCCAAGAAGCGGTAAAGCTCCCGCATGGCAGATTTTGACTGTTTATTCATATGAACCCGACTTTGGCATGGATGAGGGCTTAAGTCTTTCACTTTTACAGAAATTCATGGGAGGAAGTGGAACGTGGCGTCATGAGGAGTTTCATATTCTTCTCCGATTCGGTGAAGTGATAGATAGATTTCTACACTTCGACCGTTTGAGCATGCTGGCCAATGAGAAGGGAGATAGGTATTGGGCTCTAAGATTCGCGGCCAGGGCTATCCACTATCTTGAGGACTGCGGAACACCTTATCACGCCTCTCCCGGCACTCCCGTCGAAATTTTCAAGATACCCTTTCTGTATAGGAAGCAGTTCAAGAAAATCAGCTTCTATCACAAATTTCACGACAGATACCTGGGCTACCAGTTGTGGAGAGGCTACGAACCTTTTTTGGAGGAGATAGAGAGGACTGAGGCCGGCATCTTCGATGGACTCGAAAAAATGGCGGTGACAATTAGAAGGAGAGCACTCGATCTTATGTCTGAGACGGAACTGTCTTTGAAAAGACTTATCGATGGTAGTTCCTTCGAGAATCCATCGCTAGAGTTGTCAAAGGAGTATTATGATAAACTCGTCAGTTCCCAGGATACCCGTCGATTGGATGAAGTAAGCTGCAAGGTACTTAGTAATCTCTCTTCGGGAGTGAAGTTTTACCTGAACCAACTGGAAAGAAGGCTTTACTGAAAGTCACTTGGGACTTCCTTATCACTGGAAAAGCCACCCGGATTACTCGGTGAATTGAAACCCCTCTTCGAAAAGTTCAAGGCAGGCCTCGACGACTCTACGATCATAGAACCTTCCGGAGTTCTGCCGTATTTCATCCAGTGCCGCCTCTATTCCAAGAGATGCTCTATAAGGTCTGTGAGAAGACATTGCCTCAACTACATCGGCAACGGCAATAATACGGGCCTCTATTCTGATTTCATCGCCCGTTAATCCTCTGGGATATCCGGATCCATCAAGTCTCTCATGGTGCTGAGCAACGATGTCAGCTATTGGCCATGGAAAGTAAACCTCTTTAAGTATGACGTACCCCTTCTTTGAATGCTCTCTAACTAAATCGTATTCGAGATTGTTCAGTCTTACTGGCTTCGTCAGTATTTCGGTGGGCACTGCACTTTTCCCTATGTCATGAAGCAAAGCGGCTACCCTTATCGATTCAACGATATCTTCATGCATCTCATCCTCAGAAAACAGCTTTCTCGCTATTGCTGTCGAAAGCTCGCTTACACGTTTCTGGTGGCCGGAAGTGTAGGGATCCCTCGCTTCAACAAGGGAAGACAAAGTATTTATCAGTGATTCAAGGCTCTTCTTGACTGACTCTTCGGCGATCTTTCTCTCGGAGATATCCAGGACAATGGCAACAAAGACACGTTCATATTCGTTGTCGTGAAGCTGCAGTCTTACTTCGACGGGATACCTGGTTCCATTCTTTCTTATATGAACGGTTTCGAAGACTTCGTAACTTCCAGGCTCTTTTTTGAGCCTGGAGATCATGTCTTCGAAGACCCTTCTGTCCATCTCCAACTTCAATTCTAGTGGAGTCATCTTTCGCAATTCTTCAAGAGAGTACCCTGAATTCTCTATAGCACCCTTGTTCGCTTGCAGAAATCTCAGAGTCTCTGGATCGAATATATATAGCTCATTCACTGAAAGATCTATGACTCTTCCCAATCTGGTGAGGGCCATCTCTGCGAGCTTCCATTCGGTAATATCCATGGCGATTGCACCGACCATGGGTTTATCCTCTTCTGAAACAATTGGAAACTTCTGAACATAGAGGATCCTTTCCTTGCCGTCGGTACCTAGTACCCTCTCTTCACTCACGATGTTTTCCCCGTTCTGAGTCCTCCTGTCATCTTCGAGTATTAGCTTACCGAGTTCTCCGGGATAGTTGGCTTCGGAATCTTTTCCTTTCCAGTCTTCTCTGAAACCAAAGACTCTAGCCGCGAAGTCATTGAAATATGAAGTTTTCAGGTCACTATCGGAAATGAATACGGCACCGGGCAGCTTGTCCATGAAAAGAGAAAACCTCTTCTGAAGTTCCCTATCGTTCTTCTCAAGTCTTATCTTATGGATCGCAAAAGAAATGTCATCCACGATTTCGGAAAAGAGCTCTCTTTCATCCTTCGAAAAAGAGAAACTCTCATTCATAACTACGGCCATTGCACCCAGGATATTGCCGCCTATTCTGAGTCCCTTCGCGAAGACTGCAAGATCATCTGAATCGCTGATTGTTACGCATTGTTTGCTATATTCTCTTCCGACTAAGGAAATTACTCCTTCTTCTTCCATTGCCCTTCTCAAAAGAGGAGGAATTTCTCCCGACTCGAAAGAGGAGTCGACTTCGAGCAGCTGCGTTCTGCTGAAGCCAGAAGCGGCCCAGCTCTTC
>JAFGAP010000028.1 GCA_016933635.1 Kosmotogaceae bacterium | reverse complement strand
GGCGCATCTGGAGCCAACGAAGGGACTTGAACCCCCAACCTGCTCATTACGAATGAGCCGCTCTACCGGTTGAGCTACGTTGGCACCTGTTTTCAATTCTATATCACCGCTTTTCCTATGTCAATCTCTCAGGAAGCATAAGAGACGCTTCTTCGCTCTCTTATTACAGTCACCTTTATGACACCGGGATATTCAAGTTCTTCTTCGATCTTCTTTGCGATATCAACGGCCATCTTTTCTGCAAGAAGATCGTCAACCTTTTCAGGTTCAACAATGACTCGAATTTCCCTTCCTGCCTGAATGGCGTAAGCCTTCTCTATATGCTTGAACCCGGTGGCAATGTTTTCGAGATTCTCTAACCTCTTTATGTACATATCTAGCGATTCTCTTCTCGCTCCTGGTCTTGATGCCGAGACTGCATCCGCTGCAGCGACAAGAACCGCCTCGGGAGTTAAAGCTTCGGTCTCTCCGTGATGGTACTGTATCATATTCACCACGTGACCCTTTTCGCCATATCTCTTTGCGATTTCTCCCCCGATTATTGCGTGGGACCCCTCGACTTCGTGATCGATCGCCTTACCAATATCATGAAGAATTGCTCCTCTCTTGACCTTATCAATGTTCAGTCCGAGCTCCGAGGCCATCAAGGCCGCCAGGTGCGCAACTTCGACTGAATGCTGTAAGACATTCTGTCCGTAACTGGTCCTGAACTTCAGTCTACCGAGAAGTTTGACAAGCTCCGGGTGCATAGAAGGAATTCCCACCTTCATTAGCGCCTCCTGACCGGCTTCCTTTATCTCACTGTAGATCTCCTTCTTGGACTTCTCATACATTTCCTCGATTCTTGCCGGATGAATCCTGCCATCTTCCACAAGTCTATCTAGAGTCATCTTCGCTATCGCTCTTCTTAAAGGATTGAAACAAGACACGACTACGACTTCGGGCGTGTCATCGATGACAAGATCTGAACCTGTTAGTTTTTCGAAGGCCCTTATGTTCCTGCCCTCTCTTCCAATAATTCTACCCTTCATTTCGTCGGAGGGAAGACTCACGGCACTTACGGTCACGTCTCCTGTGTAGTCTGCAGCGTAGCGCTGCACAGAGTTCACAATTACCCATTTTGCGTAACGATTTCCCTCTTCATCATAGTGATCTTTCAATTCCTTAAGCCTCTGAGCAAGATCATGTTCATATATTTCTTCTGCTCTCTTCAGAACGATATCTCTCGCTTCCTCCATCGATAAATCTGCCAAACCAAAGAGCTTCTTTTCAGCTTCTTCTTTCATTTCTTCAACTCGAGCCCTTTCTAAATCAAGCTGGGCTCTCGTTTTCTCAATAACTTCTTCCTTTTTGTCGATGTTGTCTTCTCTTCTGGAAATCCTGTCTTCCCACTGCTTCAGTTCCTCGCGATCTCTCTTGAAATCCTTCTCCTGTTCTTCCCTAAGTCGGTGGAGTTCTTCACGGCCTTCAATGAGAGCCTTTTTCTTAAGATGATCTGCCTCTTCCTGAGCTCTTTTTATAATCGATTCTGAATCTTGCTTCGCCGATTTCAGCTGGAGTTGAAGCTCTTCCTTCGCCTTCTTCACGGCAGAGGGGGTAAATATAAAATAAGCCAGCGCTATCCCTGCTGCGAGGCCGGCTATTATACCAATAAATAACATCATAGTTTCTCAACGCTGGTCCTTTCAAATTCCTTCGAGGAAACCAGCTCCCTCCCTTCATGATTTCTCTTCAATTTCATCAATTACTTCGTCTATTAACGGAGACGAAAATCCTTTTCTGTAGAGCTTTCTTCGCATTTTATAAGCATCTGTCTTTCCTGTGCTTCCAATTGCAGTCTTTGCAATCTCTTTCAAGTCGCAGTTTTCCAATTCCTTCTCAATTGAATCAGAGATAATCTCTTCCGAGATGCCCAGCTTGAAAAGCTCCTGTCTGATTCTGAATGGGCCCTTATGATGAACGTTCACTCCATCGCTCACATAAAGGCTGGCGAAGACTCTGTCGTCTACTAGTTTCTGTTCTTCAAGCTTTTCAATGACCTCATCCACTTCTTCCTTAGAATAACCCTTTTTCAGTAGTTGGTCTTCTATCTCCTTTCTAGATCTCATCCTATACCTTATGTATCTAACTGCATCCTTCATTGGATCGGAAAGCATTATCCGTTCTCTTCCTTCTCCTCTTTCTTCGGTTCTAAGAGCGGCAAATTGTATTTTGCTCTAAGTCTGTTTTCCATCTCAAGAATCAATTCGGGATTCTCTTTCATGAACTCCACGCCGTTTGCCTTTCCCTGACCAAGACTTACCTCATTATTATCTTCCGAAATGTAGGTATACCAGGCGCCTTTCCTCTCTATCATGTTTTCTGAGACTGCAAGATTGAAGAGCTCATTTGCATGTTCAATACCCTGTCCATAGATTATATCGACCTTTGCTTCTCGGAATGGGGGCGCAACTTTATTCTTCACGACTTTTATCGTTGTCTCGTTACCAAGAACCGTATTTCCTTCTCTTATTGCGCTTCCTCTTCTTATCTCTAGCCTGACTGAAGAGTAAAACTTCAGCGCCACTCCTCCAGTTGTAGTTTCAGGGTTCCCGTAAACTACCCCAATTTTCATTCTCGTTTGGTTAATGAAAATGACTATGCATTTGGACTTGCTAACATTTCCGGAGATCTTTCTCAATGCCTGAGACATAAGACGGGCTTGAAGTCCGACTTGAAGTTCACCCATTGCCCCCTCAATCTCAGTTCTAGGTACTAGGGCAGCGACAGAATCTACGACAATGAGATCCACGGCATTTGATCTTATGAGACCATCGACGATATCAAGAGCCTGTTCTCCGTAGTCTGGCTGAGAAATAAGAAGATTGTCAACATCGACGCCAAGGTTTCGAGCATAGTGAATATCCAGCGCATGTTCGGCATCGATAAAAGCAGCTATTCCATTACGTTTCTGAACTTCTGCAATAGCGTGCAAGGCAATGGTCGTCTTGCCACTTGACTCCGCTCCATAGATCTCAACAACCCTACCTCTCGGGTATCCTCCAACCGTCAAAGCGATGTCAACTGCAAGTGATCCAGTAGGAATAACTTCTATGCTCTTGTGTTCATCCTTGTCACCCATCAACATTACTGAACCCTTACCAAACTGTTTTTCAATGTCCTTTATTGCTCTTTCAAGTGCGTTCTTCTTATCCTTAGACAGCATGTTCAATCAGTCCTCCTTCAAAACTGCATGTGAAGACTTTCCTGTATGTTGCACCTTCCCTCGAAAGGATAGATTCGAATATTGTAACTTCTCCAACAGGGAAGATTATGTGCTCATTTTCAAGAGTGCTTAGAAACTTTCGCCACATGGGCGGACTAAACTTCATTCTTCCGACTGTTAGATGGGGTCTGAAATTGTCGTCGACAGGAAGACTTAACGCCTCAAGTACTACTCTTGTTTCTCTCTGGAGATTGACAAGACTTTGGTTCCGCTCGATTGCAACCCAGATTACTTTAGGAAGATCCTTGTGCTTGAAATAACCGATCCTCCCCGTCTCCAAAGTGAAAGAAGGAAAGCCTCTTAATCTGCGAGAAAGCATCGATGCGAGCAGAGAGAGTTTCTCCAACTCAATGTTGTCAAGAAAAGCGAGTGTGACATGAGCATTTGCTCCAGGCACCCACGATGCTTTGAATCCCATTCTTCTAAGCTTTTCCGATATCCCATCTATCATAGCCGGAACTCTCTCGCCGGTGTCAACTGCAATAAATGAGCGCAATTTACTTTCCTCCCTTAAAGATATCAAGATTCTTAATTAGGTAGTTGCCTCCACTTAATGCCGTTATGACAGCAACAAGGATCTCAAACCAAACCATCAAGCTTCCAGCTGGAAATCCCCAAAGCAAATTAGAATAAAGAAATATCAAGAACGCAATTTGCGTCACGGTTTTGGCTTTGCCAAATACGTCCGCCGCAATCACTTTTCCCTTACTCGAAGCTACCATTCGAATCCCCGACACCAGTGTATCCCTAGATATGAGGACAAAGAGGAACCATAGACTGATCCTGGATAGTCCCATAAACCCCAAGAAAACTGACGTTACCAGTATCTTATCGGAGATCTGGTCCAGAAATTTCCCCAAATCCGTAATTAATCCACGTTTTCGCGCTATTCTGCCATCAAAGAAATCTGTCAAAGCAGCGATAACGAAAACAATAAAAGAAAAATAGTGACCAACAACACTCCCGCTCATTAGCAGCAGCAATGCAGGTATAGTAAGAAACATTCTGGACAAAGTTAGAATATTAGGCAAGTTCATCCAAGATAACACCTTCCATATCGTGTTCATAAGTATCAGTAATTCTAGCTTTAAGAAAAACTCCTTCCTCATTATGACCTTTAAGCACTACCACTCCGTCAACGTCTGGTGCACTGTTATAAGCTCTTCCAAGAGAATAACTTGAACCGCTTTCTTCAACAAGAACAGTCATTATCTGTCCTTTGAACTCGGAAAGCCTTCCGGCTGAAATCGAATCCTGTTCTTCAAGTATTAAATTGAGCATTTTCTTAGCTGCCTTCCTGCCGATAGTTCTCTTCTGCCCAAATGCTTGAGTCCCTTCTTCGCTGGAATAAACAAAGCCTCCAAGTCTATCGAATCTTACATTTCTCACAAAATCAAGGGTTTCATTGAATGTTGCATCGCTTTCACCAGGAAAACCTACCAGCAAGGTTGTTCTCAGAATAGCGTGAGGAGCCTTTTGCCTTATTCCAAAGAGCAGCTCGCGTAACTGATCTGAATCCTTTGCCCTCCCCATCTTCTTCAGAATCCTTGTGGAACCGCTTTGAACAGGTATGTCAAAATAATCCACGACTTTCGACAACGAAAGAATCGAATCAACAAGCTCGTTGTCAACATGATCAGGATGAAGATAAAGAACCCTTATCCAAAAATCCCCATCAATATCGTTTAGCTTCTCAAGAAGGCTCTTGAGATCCGCTTTCTCAGTCAAATCTTTTCCATATTGTGTACAATCCTGAGAAACGAGATCTATCTCTTTTACTCCTTTTCTTATGAGAGAAAGTGTCTCTTTCACTATACTATCTGGATTACGACTCACCGACTTCCCCTTGAAATTGGGAATGGAGCAAAAGGCGCAGTTTCTGTTACAGCCGTCCCCTATCTTCACGTAAGCCGAATACTTGCTGCTGGCCATTCTACTGGAATAGTCATATACTCCATCTGGCTCCTTCAAATAGAAGAACTCTCCACTTTCAATTAGATTCGCAAGGGTTAATGGACTTGTAACTCCAATCAGTCCATCTATCTCAACAATTTCCGATTTAAGTTCGTGAAAATATCTCTGCACAAGACACCCAACGGCAACCACCTTCAGTCCGGGATTTTCTTGCTTAAGGGAAAGGGATTTAAAGATCTCCTCGAGACTCTCTTTTTTTGCGTCGTCAATAAAGCCACAGGTGTCAATAATTATCAGATCTGCAATTAAGGCGTCCTCAATTATCTCATGGCCTCTGTTAGCCATAATCCCCATGAAATTGTCCATGTCAGCGATATTCTTTGAGCATCCCAGAGAAAGAACTCCGAACCTCATAGTCTTTCCTTTCTCTTGAGAAGATACAACTCCCTGATTTTCATGAGCTCTTCAATGTATTCACGATCTTTGTAATTAGGATACGTGTATGGAAGAGGCTTCAAAGAACTATCTATAAACATCAGTGTGATTTCTGCATATATGCCGTCTCCAACATAAACACGGTTTGCCCAGTGCTTCGTAGAGGCCAGCACGAACTGCGCATGATGAATATAACCTGGATCCAGATTTACTTTTCGATTGCCTTCTAACCTGAAATGATCTTCGACAGCATTCGTCAACCTTTTTACTAGAGAAATCTGCTGGGGGTGAATAAGCCTTTTGAACGAAATCAATTTTCCCCTCAAGCCATATCCCATTTCATCATTGTAATAAGATGTGTACTTGTCAAAGTCTAGGGCCTTAGAAATGTAATCTGCTGGCCCAAACCTTTTCTCGAGAACAGGTTGAATTTCCTGTAATCTGTAATCTATATATGAACCGAAAACAAAGATTACGAGATTGACCATCTCCGTCTTTCGATAATTCCCCATCACTTTACACTCACTTTCACATGCGGAATACTGACGCTGACTATCTTTCCGCCACCTCTTACTGTGTATCTTCCGGCTACTTCTTGCTCGACTACAACTTCATCACTTCGTCCAATACTTAGCACCAAACTCTCCCCGGGATGAAGAACGTATCCTTCTTCATCCATTAGAATCCTGATCGGTGTAGTATTATCGTAAAAAGTCACCTCAAATTCAGCCGACTGCGATTCCTTCACATACCTGATAACATACAAAGCTTCAACGAAAAGGAAAAGAGATATGATCAGCATTAGTACTGATGCGAATTGGCTATTCAAAACAACTCTCTTCCCCATAGAATGTGCTCCAGTCTACATTATGAACATTCTAAAAGTAATTATAGCACGTAGATGTCTCACATTTTTGAGTGGCTTAATCAAAGATGAACCAACGGTAACCATGATATAATTTTCGCAAAGATATTCCTGGAGGGAGATAAATAATGGACAGCAGGAAGATTCCTAAGCCCACGATCAAAAGACTTGCCATATTTCACAGATGTCTAGAGAACCTGGTGATATCTGGGGTATCTAGTATATCTTCGAAAGACCTTGCCGACAGGCTAGGCATTAAAGCCAGCCAAGTCAGGAAGGACCTTTCGTATTTTGGCGAGTTCGGCAAGAGGGGGGTAGGTTATAGCACCGAGCTTCTTCTTGATAGCATAAGTGAGATACTGGGGATCAGAAAGAGATGGAATACCTGCATTGTTGGAATGGGAAATCTGGGGATGGCGCTAGCCAATTATCCGGGCCTTTCCAATTCGGGCTTCGTAGCAAAGGCTCTGTTCGACAGTAATCCTAACAAGATAGGAATACCTATGCCAAATGATCTCGTGATTGAATCCACAGCCAAATTGAAGGAAATAGTCAGAGATCGGCATATCGAAATAGGGGTGATTACTGTTCCGGCAAGTGCGGCGCAGAGTACAGCCGACTTGCTTGCCGAGGCCGGAATAAAGGGAATAGTAAATTTCGCGCCAATAAGGCTTTCTTTGCCACAGGAGATCATCAACGAAGAAATAGATATTTCGGTTTCCTTTCGGTCACTTGCTTTCGGCATGACTTTTGGAGCTTCAAGGAAAGGAAGAAGGCATTAATGGTCCTCGTATCAATAATTGGTGGCAGCGGGGCAGGAAAGACTTCGGTGACAAATATGATCTTCAACCACTTCATGGAACGAGCTGCGATCCTTTCAATGGACGATTATTACAAGAATCTCGATCCTGGCACAGATCCAAGAGAGTTCAACTTTGACTCTCCAAAGGCATTCGATTTTGATCTTTTCGAAGAACACCTCAGATCCGTAAAAGAGAACAAAAGCATTATGGTTCCCGTCTATAGTATGGTGACCTATAGGCGTGAATCTGGAATCTGCAGAAAGTTCGTGCCCAAACCGCTGATTATTGTCGAAGGACTTCTGGTGATGTTCAAGAAAGAAATGAGGGATCTCTTCGACTTTTCAATCTACATAGATGCACCAGCTGATGAAAGGCTAATCAGAAGAATCGAGCGGGATACAAAGGAACGAGGGAGATCAATAGACAGCATAATTGAACAATACAGAAAATTCGTCGCCCCTTCTTTCGAGAGTTTCATAGAACCACAAAAATACTTTTGTGATATAGTTTTACCTGACGGGGCCGCAAACACTACCGGTCTCAATGTGATAATCAATGCTATTGAGAATATGTTAAACAAGTGATCGGGCTGGAGGTGTGAAGTGCCAAAGAGAATACTCTCGGTCATTGTGTTTCTGGCGATCGCCATTCTTTCCTTTTCTTTTAGCCAGAAAGTTATCATCGAAGATTTCAAGGCTTACGTAGAAGACTACAACAAGGAAGAGCCAAGTCTTCCAAAAGTTCTGAAGCTGATTGAAGACCTCGATTATTTGTCCGTGTACAGATTGTACAAACTTCAAATGGTCGGTAGCATAGAAAAGAAGGAAAGTTCAACAACTATTGCCGGACTTCTCACAAGGCATATCGAAGCATTTGACGAAAGTGAGTTTCGCGACAGCGACGACAGAATAGCCTACAGTGCCTTTCTCTCCTGGGTCCTTACTGATATTTCTGGAAAGCCTTTTGAAATACATACCCTCAATGAAATGCCTGCATACCTTGAAGTCTTCAATTCATATTCCTCAAGAGTACGCGAAATGGCCGGAGAAGTCTACAAAGAATGGATCGCTTATTCACTTGGCTTAATAGAAACCAAACCCGATTTTTTCCCTGACGAGCTGCAGGTAACGAATTCCTTTTCTTCCTACACTATAAGAGCTGAGGCGCCGTATGATTCAGAGAACGAGATACTTAGCCTTTCAAACAGAAATATAATAGATGCGCTCAATTCAACGATTTCGACCATAAGCAACAAGGAATACAGTGTAAGTACCCTCGTCGATGAGGAAGTCAACAGATTGGCAGTTCAAACTGCGATGGACCTTTCACAGATAGGCAATGCAGAAATCATGTCTTTAGGAAAAGAGCTTTTCAGACTTTGGCTTCTAAGATCAGTTGGATTAATCAGTAGTGCCCCGTTTTATCCTGAATCCGTTGAGATTAGAGTTAAGGATATTCCGGGATTAGAGATTGATTCTATACCTGAAGACTCTTACTTTCAGGGTTTGATAGACGTTCTTGAGGAGAATCAAGAATTGAGATCTCAAATAGTAGAAAAGATCCAGATGGGATCCCAGCTACTGTCTATGAAGCAGTTTACTCCTACAGGCCTAATAGAAAGCGACATTGAAAGCGAGGTAAGGAAGATCGTTCCGATTCAGGCAAACATAATGGGCGGAATAAGGAACGAGCTTTCTAAGGGTCTAGTTTCAAGCATAGATAAAGGTATTGATCTCTGGTGGTTAAGGGTATTGGCCTATGCACTGATTGCCTTTTTGGGATTCACAATTGTTCCTGCCTTAAGAGAGTATGTTATTGGAATTATTGTAATCCTGGAAACGCTCTATATCTTCTTCTTCGGAGAGATTACCACGGGCATATTTGATTTGTCGCTTCATTCAATTGTTGCTCTTCCGGCCTTTGCTTTCGTGTTCATACTTGCTGTTGCAACGGCATTCAACAGAAGAAAAAGAAGCAGAATACTCATTTTGAAACTCCTTCTCCTTTTCTTGATAGCTGCGCTTCCATTCATGAATCTTCTTAACGAACAGCCTGAACTCTTGATGGACAGCTTTGAAGGATTCTACGATTCTGTTTATTATTCATCCTTGAAAAACGATGTCTTTCTCGCGCCAGAATCGATGATCAGCCTTCAAACTAGAGACTTGAACTCACTTGTTTCAAGCGAACTGAATAGCTTTAAGAGAGTTCTGAGAGTTATCATCCCGAACAAGATGAACTCTTTCTCAGCGGCTGCTGAAATGAGTTATAGCGTTGACTCAAATGGAAGGCTTAGAGTTGCTGCGCCGGCATTCAGTGAATACATGTCAATTGAAAACCAGAATGCATATGTTTCAGAATTGGAGGGCCTTACAAAAGATATTGAAGGTTTCATTCGTGACAGCGAAAGAAATCGCAAAGGTTACGAGGCTGCCTTATCAGCCCTAATAGATACTTCAGAAAGAATTGTTAGTTTTGCAGGTAGTAGAATGAGAGAGGATTTCTCTAATTCACTGGAAACGGAGCTTCAGTCAAAACCTGAACTCGGAGTCGCCCTTGATGATTATCGCGAAAAGATAGCCCCTATTCTGAATGAGAACCCTTCTCCAGTTCCGATCAAAGTATACAGAGTTCCAGAGTTTGCTTCGCTTGTCGTGGCTCTTCTCTTGCTCTCAATTACACTGTTCGTCGTACGAAACCCGGTTATTTCCGTCATCAATCTAGCAGTTATCACAGCTTATTTCTTCGCTTCTCTGTCAGGTATCGCCGCTTTGAATCTCTTTGTTCAAGGCGGATCTCCGATGCTTAGAATGTCTATTGAACCCTCGGTTAACGCTTTGTTTTTGACAGTTTTTGCGGGTATAATTGTATTATCAGTTCTTTGGATCTTACTATCTCATAAGAAAGGGAGTGTTGTTGAATGAAAGTAAGGCTTTTGTTGGTGTTATCACTTGTTCTAATGTTTGCTCTCCCGGTAATGGCTATGAAGGTAATCATGGTTACAGACGTTGGCGGACTTGGTGACAAGTCTTTTAACGACGGCACATGGGAAGGCATAGTAAAGGCCTCTGATTTTCTCGGACTGGAAAGAGAAGTAGTCCAGTCGAAAGAGCAGGCCGACTACATTCCGAATCTGTCCAATGCCGCCAAGGAAGCAGACATTATTTTCGGAGTAGGCTTCATGATGGCCGACGCGCTTTACAAGGTTGCTCCTCAGTTCCCGGACACATACTTCATTGGAATCGACATCGATCCAATCGAGAACATGCCCAACAACGTGGCAACTTTTCTATTCAAGGAACAGGAAGGGGCTTTCCTAGTCGGTTACGTTGTTGCAGCTATGACGAATACAAACATGGTAGGTTTTGTTGGTGGTCTCCCTATTCCTCCAGTCGAAAGATTCCGCTATGGGTATGAAGCTGGAATCAGAGTTTACGAAGAACTACATGGAAAGACCATAAGCATGCTTCAGGGATATACCATGGACTTCAACGATCCAAAGAAGGGAAAGGATCTCGCCATCGCTCAGTTCGCTGAAGGAGCTGACATTGTCTTCCATGCAGCAGGGGCCTGTGGAAATGGAGTTATCGAGGCAGCAGCCGAGAAGGGAGAAGGCTTCTTCGCAGTCGGTGTCGATGTCGATCAGGATTACATGGCACCTGGAAGAGTTCTTACAAGCTCAGTTAAGCGAGTCGACATGGCTTCTTATCAGGCCGTTATGAGTATTGCCCTGGGAACATTTGAACCTGGAGCAAAGACACTGGGAATAAAGGATGAAGGCGTGGGAATAAGCCCTATGACCTATACCAAGGATATAGTTGGACCGACAATCCTTTCTCAAGTCGAGTTTCTGAAGGGTCTAATAAAAGCTGGAACGTTAGTTATTCCCGATACTCAGGAAGAGCTTGACGCTTTCGTTGTCCCAGAAATAACCCTTCCGTAATGGAAGCTCTTCACACAATCGTGTGATATCAAAGATCGGGAGAGCTTACTCTCCCGATCTTTCGTATCATGTACGATGGAGGTGGGCCTGTGGACCCGAATTACGTTGAAAACCTCGATCTCTCTGGTATTGCAGTAGCCATGAAAGGCATAGTAAAGAAATTCCCCTCGGTTCTGGCTAATGATCATGTGGATTTTGAAGTCAGGAAGGGCGAAATTCACGCACTTGTCGGTGAAAATGGTGCCGGTAAGTCCACCCTGATGAACCAGCTTTATGGCCTTTATACTCCTGACGATGGTGAGGTTTTTATAAACGGTAGAAAGACGATAATCAACGGACCGAAAGACGCCATAGATATGGGAATAGGGATGGTCCATCAGCATTTCATGCTTGTGGATAATCAGACGGTAGCCGAGAATGTCGTTCTAGGGTCCGAACCGAAGCGTGGGCCATTGAAGCTCTTCATGGACTCTGGCAGGGCAAGAAAGATAGTAATGGAGCTCTCGAAGAAGTACGGCTTGGCCGTTGATGTGGATGCATACATCGAAGATATTCCAGTTGGCATGCAACAAAGAGTTGAGATTCTTAAGATCCTTTATAGGGGAGCAGAGATCTTGATTTTTGATGAACCAACGGCAGTTCTCACTCCTCAGGAGACAGAGGAGCTCTTCAAGATTCTCCGAGTTCTTAAGGAAAACGGCAAAACAATAGTCTTTATTACTCATAAATTGAATGAGGTAATGGCAATAACTGACAGAGTCACTGTCATGCGGCTGGGAAAGGTTACAGGTCAGGTCAACACTAAAGACACTAATCCAAGGCAGCTCGCAAATATGATGGTCGGCAGGGAGGTCCTTCTCAGAGTCGAAAAGGAAGAGAAAGAGGCTGGGGAGACCGTTTTGGAGGTAAAAGATCTTCACGTCAAAGATAATAGAAACCTGGATGCAGTAAATGGGGTTTCTTTCAGGGTTCGTCGGGGCGAGATAGTAGGTATCGCGGGTGTCGCGGGAAATGGTCAGACGGAACTGGTTGAAGCAATTACGGGACTCAGGAAGGTTGAAAAAGGAAGAATCTTCCTCAATGGAGAAGACGTGACAAATCACACGGCTCTTGAGATCAGAGAAGCCGGAATGACACACATCCCGGAAGATCGACACAGGAGAGGCATGATAACACAGTATCCCGTCTATTATAACCTTATACTCGGAAAGCAGGATGAAGAACCATTTTCTCAAGAGGGCTTCATAAATTTGAAGGCTGTAAAGACCTTCGCAAGTGATGTTGTTAAGACTTTTGATGTAAGGCCTAAGAATATAAATATGATTACCGGAAATCTCTCCGGAGGAAACCAGCAGAAGGTTGTGGTGGGCCGTGAGATCAGCATAGTACCCATTGAACCCAAAGTGGTTGTAGTCTCTCAGCCTACAAGAGGGCTTGACATTGGTGCTATAGAGTTCATACATAAGACGCTGATATCTATGCGGGACAAGGGAATCGCATTGCTGCTGATTTCAATGGAACTCGATGAGATCTTTTCTCTTTCAGACAGAATACTTGTCTTCTACGAAGGTCAGATAATGGGAGAAGTGGCTCCGCATGAAGTTAATAGAGAGGAAATTGGCCTTATGATGGCGGGTCATAAGAAGTCTGAGGTTGTAAGAGAACGGAGTGATGAAGCATGAATACAAACAAGATCTATGCTTTACTAGTTCCTATCGTCTCCGTTATGATAGCTCTCCTAATCGCCTCCATAATTATCATCATGATTGGAAAGAACCCAGTGACAGCTTACGCGATAATGCTTGATGGAGCCTTTGGTAGCCAGGAAGCTCTTGCAGACACAATAATGAAGATGACGCCTTTGATCCTTACAGGTCTTGCCGTCGGTTTTGGATTCAGAGCCGGTGTCTTTAACATTGGAGCTGAAGGCCAGATGACAATGGGAGCTCTTATAGGTGCAGTAGTAGCAATGAACATTGGGGGAATACCGTCAATCATTGCAATTCCCCTTTCTATTCTCGTGGGAATGCTTGCAGGAGCATTTTGGGCTTCCATTGCCGGGTTTCTCAAAGCCTTCACCGGGGCCCATGAAGTAATCTCAACGATTATGCTAAACTGGATTGCTTCTAACGTTGCATCCTACATGGTTACTGGGCCTCTCGCCGTCGGCTCTGGTACTCCAAAGAGCCCTGAGATTGCAGAGGCTTCAAAGCTTCCGGTGATCTTGAAGGTTCAAGCTACCGAACTCAGTATCGGAATTTTCATTGCTATTGCCGTGGCAATAATAATGTATATCTTGATAGAGAAGACTACGACCGGCTATAAGCTCAAGGCAGTCGGGTTCAACCCTCATGCAGCAGAGTACGGTGGTATTAGCATAAGAAAGAGTATAATTCTAACCATGGCGATCAGTGGTGCTCTTGCCGGAATGGCAGGAATAGTAGATCTTATCGGTGTACCGCCTCATCGATTCGTTGGAGAACTCACTGGTGGAAGAGGTTTTGACGGAATAACGATTGCGCTAATTGGAAGAAACAACCCGATAGGAATAATCTTCGCCGCTCTTCTTATTGCTGCTCTAAGAACTGGGTCAAATGCCATGCAAATTCGAGCTCAGATTCCAAACGATATTGTTTCGATAATTCAAGGCATAGTGATATTCCTGGTGGCAGCGGAAAGAATAGTATCAACGCTGATTACCTGGAAAAGAAAGAAAGGAGTGACTGCAACATGAGCTGGATCGAAGCGATCTTAGCAATTCTAGTCAATCCCTTGTTTTATAAACTCACGCTGCTCTCTGCGACTCCTTTAATCTTTGCTGCTCTTGGAGGAACATATAGTGAAATCACGGGAGTCACAAATATTGCACTCGAAGGCATTATGCTTATGGGAGCCTTCACTTCGATAGTATTCACTTTATTCTCCGGAAACGCCTGGTTCGGAGTTCTGATGGCAGTTATTATCGGTACTGGCTTTACATGGTTCCATGCGTGGGCTAGTATAAGATGGTCTGCCAACCAGATTGTTAGTGCTACTGCTCTTGTAATAATTGCACAAGGCACAACTTCGTTCTTGATGATTCCAATCTTCGGTAATGAAGGTCAAACCGATTTCATTGGACGGGTCCCATATCTTGAAGCAGACTGGCTCAGTGAAATTCCCTTCTTTGGAGATATTTTCGGCTCTATGAGTCCCTTCACCTACCTTGCCATTATCGCGGTAGTCGCAAGTTGGTTCTTGATGTATAAGACTCCCCTCGGGCTGAGAATGAGAGCAGTCGGAGAGAACCCAGAAGCTGCCGATACACTTGGAATCAACGTCTTCAGGATTAGATACTTCGGAGTTCTTATGAGCGGCGCGTTTGCGAGCCTTGCAGGAGCCTTTCTTTCAGTCGGAGAGCTTGGAAGATTTGTCGAGAATATGATTCACGGAAGAGGATTTATTGCACTTGCCGCGATGATACTGGGTAATTGGAATCCCGTTGGAGCTATGTGGGCTGCGATTCTCTTTGGCGCTGCGGAAGCAATGAATCTCCAGTTACAGAGCAGCTCCATAGTATCTGTTTCGGCCAGTGTAAAACCGCTTTTCAATATGCTCCCCTTTGTAGTTACACTGATAGTAGTGGGAGGATTCATTGGAAAGACACGTTCTCCTTCAGCTTCCGGTACACCTTATGAAAAGGAATCATGACAAAACAGAAGAGGCCTTGAGTGGCCTCTTCTTCTATACGGAGTTGATTGCTCGCTGTAGTCTGTTGAGTGTCTTGTTCCTTCCCAAGAGGAAAATAATGTCTACTAATTCTGGGCCCTCTTCGACAGATGTGAGTATCTTTCTCAGAGTCATGTAGAAGCCTTTTCTGTCGGGTTTCAGCTCTTTGAGAATGCTTCTAATTGTCCCAACTATCTCATCGTTGTTCCATGAATCAAGATACTCGACTTGATCTTTGAAAGCTTCTAAAGCCTTATAAACTCCCTTTTCAACATCGTCGGAAGGAGTGAAAACGGTCACCTGAGGATCTTCGAAATAAAGCCTCATCTTATCCGGTATTTCGGAGAGTGTTTCCACACCCTTTCGAACTGAATCAATGGCTCTTTTCAGCCACTTCCTATTGGCAACGGCTTCTTCTGAAGTCATCAAGTTCGATTCAATAATGAAAGGGACAGCCAAATCGGTTATCCTTTCAAGATCAGATTCGCGAATATAAACCCCGTTCATCCACTTAGCTTTCGCCTCATCAAATATTGCAGCGCTTGTGTTGACTCTTTCAATGGAGAAACTCTCGATAATCTCTTCGAGATGCAGAATCTCTTTACCGTCCGGGTGGGACCAGCCAAGCAGTGTAAGGAAATTGAAGAAGGCCTCGGGCAAGAAGCCTCTGTCTCTGAACTGCTCAACCGAAGTATCGCCATGTCTCTTACTCAATTTCCTTCCATCAGGTCCAAGGATCATCGAAACATGGGCAAAGGAGGGTATTGGAGCCCCAAAGGCTTCATAGAGCGCTAGTTGCCTCAGTGTATTGGAAAGATGGTCGTCTCCCCGTATCACGTGTGAGATTTCCATTGTGATGTCGTCCGCTACCACAGCGAAGTTATAGATAGGTTGACCGTTGGAGCGCATAATCACGAAATCTCCAATTGCTCCCTCCTTGAAGACTACTTCACCTTTTATCAAATCTGGAAGCCTGTAATCTTTCCGAGGCATCTTGAAAAAAACGACAGGTCTTAACCCTTTTGATTTGAACTCAGAGATTCTTTCAACAGTGTTGAAGACCTCTAGCATCTCTTGATCATAGTGAGGCGCCTTCCCTTCCGAGAGTAATTTGTCGTGCAGTTCCTCTATCT
Source organism: Kosmotogaceae bacterium (assembly GCA_016933635.1). Lineage (GTDB taxonomy): Bacteria > Thermotogota > Thermotogae > Petrotogales > Kosmotogaceae > Mesotoga. The sequence goes on along the minus strand of JAFGAP010000028.1, from coordinate 37,277 downwards.
CTTCAGGATAAGCATGGACTTCATAAGCTTGTTTCCTTTGAAGCAGATCCCCGATCATTTCTCTGTAAACTGGACCTCTCTCGCTTTGTCTGTATGGGCCAAAAGCACCACCGACATCTGGGCCCTCATCCCATGTTATACCAAGCCACAGAAGCGACTCCATTAGCTGATCCTCAAATTCCTTAGTGGATCTGGAAATATCGGTGTCTTCCACACGGAGAACAAGCTTTCCACCGTAGTGCTTTGCAAACAAGTAGTTGAACAGCGCAGTTCTAGCTCCTCCAACATGGAGGTATCCGGTTGGGCTTGGAGCAAATCTAACTCTAATCATACTCATCACTTTCCCTTCCAGCAAAAGCGAGCAAAATACCTGATAATGTCTTGCTATCGGTTATCTGACCACCATTTATCATCTCTAAAACCTCTTTGGAGTCAACCAGAACAGGCTCCACAAATTCCCCCTCATCGGGACAGGGATCCTGAGACTTTTCCACTTCCGCAACATATATATGAATTATCTCATCAGAAAAGCCTGGAGAGGTTTCTATTGTGGTCAATTTGTGTAGAAATCTTGGTATATAGCCAGTTTCCTCAAGCAACTCTCTTCTAGCGCAATCTTCGGGTTTTTCGCCCGCATCAAGTTTTCCAGCCGGTATTTCAAGCATGTACTTCTGAACCGGAAATCGGAACTGCCTTACAAGAAGCAACTGCTTATCGGCAAACGCGACAATCGCAACTGCACCGGGATGCCTAACCACCTCTCTGAAAGCTACACTTCCATCCTGCAAAGTAACTGTGTGCCTTTCAAGGCTCAGAATTCTTCCTGAAAAAATCCTCTCTTCTCCGATTGAACGCTCCATTTCACTTCTCCATCTCAAAATGCATCGGCAGCAATTCATATGTAGTTGTTCTCTTAATGTTCTCTTCTCCTACCAATATCACTTCAAAGTTCCCAAATTCCACCATAAACTGCCTGCATGCGCCACAAGGAGAAGTCGGTTCCTTCCTGTCACTTACTACAACTATACTACTGAATTTCTTGTAGCCATTCGAAACAGCCGAAACGATGGCCGACCTTTCCGCACACATAGATAGTCCGTATGAACTGTTTTCAACATTGGTTCCTACGAAAATTCGGCCTTCCTCTGTAAGTAGGGCCGCACCAACTGGAAATCTCGAGTAAGGAGAGTATGATCTCTCCTTAGCCTCAATAGCTTTCTGTATTAGTGCCTTCTCCTCCAATCTGTCTATCATCAACGCTCCTCCTGTCTACATTGAGCCTGATCTTCTCAACTTTGTTCTTTCCTGCAGCAAGAATTTCAAAAGTGAACCCGTCTACGATGATCTTTTCTCCCACTTCAGGAAATCTTTCGAGAACTTCTAGCAGGTAACCGCCAATTGTCTCAAACTCCGTTTCAGGAAATGGCTGTTCCAGTTCTCTCTGAATATCGTTTATCGGAGTCATTCCATCAACTATGTATTCTCTCTCTCCCAATCGCTCTATCATTATCTCTTCAGACTCTTCATCATATTCGTCCAGTATTTCACCTGTAAGTTCTTCGATGACATCTTCCATAGTAATGATACCGGCAGTTCCACCATACTCATCTATAACAACTGCAAGATGATTCTTCTTCTCCTTGAACTCCTTAAGAAGGTCGTCAACCTTCTTCGTCTCAGGAACGAAATATGGATATCTCATGATCTCTTCAACACGAATTGTATGAAGCACCTCATTGTCCTTTCTATCGAGAATGAAGTTCAGGAGATCTTTAGCATAGCAAACACCCACAATCCTGTCGATATTCTCCCTGTAGATCGGATATCTAGAGTATCCTTCGGATTCCACGAGTTCCATCAGATCTATCAAAGGCTGTTCTTTCTCAAGAGCAACGATTTCAACTCTAGGAGTCATGATTTCCTTCACCGATATATCCTTCAGCTCCAGAGTTCTCTTCATAATCATTCTCTCTTCCGATTGGAGAACCCCTTCCTTATGACCGGCATCTACTGCAGATTTTATTTCGTCTTCAGTTATGAAAGGCGCGAATTCGCCCTTTTTCCCACCGACAATTACTATAAAGAAACTCGAAATCCGCAATAACAACCACAATACCGGTTTCAAGACAATCGTGATAGCCGCTATAAAGATGATTATCCTTCTGAAGAAGCGCTCTGAATTCTCCCGTGCATAGATTTTGGGAGTGATTTCCCCAAAGATGAGAATTAGGAAAGTCATAATACCCGTCACTAATGCCGCGGCAACTCCGGCCGAGTTATCTGGAAGAAGCTGCAATGCAAGCAAAGTTGCAAGGGATGAAGACAGTATGTTGACAACATTGTTCATTACAAGAATAGCAGTGAGAACTGAATTCGGGTTTTGAACAAAAAACTTCACAGACCTGCTGAATCTCTTTTCTTTGCTATCGATAAGATCACGTAGTTTCAATTTACCCATTGACATAAGAGCAGTTTCTGTTCCAGAGAAGACACCCGAAAGATAAAGAAGAAAGCCAAGCAATAACAGATTCAATAAAATCGAAACAGGATCCCCGCTACTAGTAGGGTCTTCCACTTCTGATTTGCACCTCCAGATCAATAATGATACGGTCTATTGCCCAGGATCGCATATGCCCGGAAAAGCTGCTCCAATAGGATAAGAAGAGCCATTTCGTGAGTAAAGGTCATCCTTGACAACGCCAGTTTCTGCCAGCCCTTAGAAAGGACCTCATTACTAAAACCTAAAGGTCCTCCTACAAAGAAAGACAGATTGCTTACACCTATATTTTGCCATTTTTCAAGCATTCGTGCAAACTCCTGCGACGAGTACTGTTCCCCTCGGGCATCGAGAAGCAGAATCTTGTCCTGCGAATCTGCAGCTTTCAAGTATCTTCTGCCCTCTCTCTCTTTCACTTTCTCTCTTTCCCTGGCGGTCGTACCACCAAGCGGGAAATATTCAAGATCAACTCTTCCAAAAGCGCTAAGCCACTTTCTGTATTGTTCTATTCCTTCAACAATGAAATTTGACTTTGGTTTTCCTGTAGCAGCAATCCTAATATTCATCTTACCCTTTTTCCACTCTTTATTACTCCCCTTAAAACGTTTCTAGAAAAGTTGTAGACTATTTCGCTGTAATCATTGGCCTTGATCAGAACAAGGTCGGCATCAAATCCTGCCTCGATCCTACCTTTTCTATCCTCAAGACACAAGGCTTTAGCACCGTTCACAGTATACGCGTTTATTGCCTCTTCTACAGACAAACCGCAGCGGGAAACAGCTAGAAAGATTATTAAAAAGGGATCGTAAATATTGCATGAACCTGGATTAAAGTCCGATGCCAGTGCAACTATGGCGCCAAGGTCAATGAGCTCCCTCCCCTTTGCAAAGGCCTCGTTAAGAAAAAAGGAAGTTCCCGGCAGAAGCGTTGCAACCGTATCGCTATTCGACAAGAGCTCCAGAGTCCCATCATCGGCAGAAATCAAATGGTCTGCCGAAAGTGCCCCCAACTCAACTGCCAGTCTTCCGCCTCCAGACGCAGAAAGCTCATCGGCGTGGAGCTTCAACTTGAATCCCTTTTCCTTTGCTCGATTTAAGTACCACCTGGACTGATTCTCACTAAAGACACCATTTTCGCAAAAGATGTCGACTGTATCTGTATATTCTGACACATCATCGAGCATTTCTACCATCGAGTAGAGAAAACTGTCCGATGATTCATGATCCTCGGCAACAGCGTGCGCGCCAAGAAAAGTCGGGACAAGATCAACTGGATGAATGGAATCAAGCATCTTCAAAACCTTCAGCTGCTTCAATTCATTTTCTTTGTCAAGACCGTAACCGCTTTTTCCTTCGACAGTAGTCACTCCAAGGGAAAGCATACAATCAAGATGCCTAAGTGACTCCGCTACCAATTCAGAAGGTGAAGCCTTCCTCACTTCATTAACTGTTGATCTTATACCCCCGCCGGCTTTCATTATTTCCATGTAGCTCTTCCCGGAAAGTCGCATCAAAAACTCTTTGCTTCTGCTACCTATGAAGGGAATATGAGTGTGACTATCCACAAATCCAGGAATTACTACTAGTCCAGTTCCGTCTATGTACTCACTGGCCTCTACGTTTTCCTCACCAACATAGGAGATCTTCCCTCCCTCGATGGCGATATGCACATTGCGTCGTGTTTCAAGAGAAGACATATCCTTGCCTCTTATTGGGCCAGCCTTCCTCGGAGACGCTATCTGCCCGATATTCAAGATTGCAAGGTCAGCTCTTACCATTACCTTTCCTTGTCTGCAATGAAGTCCAGGACTTTTTTCTCAAGGATAGAAGAGCTTGTGAACTTTTCTAATCTCAAATAGTGATCGGCAACATCCACAAGCGCCTGAAGTGGTGTTAATCCAACTATCTCCGATCCGACAATAGGAACTCCATGTCTTTCAGCCTCTGATTTTATCACCTCAAAGACTCTAAAAAGCGGAGTCTTTCTATAGTTAGTCATATTCATTGAAATCTGCACAATATCTCTGTCCTCCAGCTTGAAGCCAAGAGCCTTGACATAGCGAAATCCTCCGCTTATGTGCCTAACGGACTTCGCAATCTTGTTTGCAATTTCAATCTTGTTAGTACCAAGATTCACGTTGAAGGCAATCAAGTATTCCCTGCAACCCACAGCCGTTACACCGGCAGAGGGATGAATTTCTGATGGGCCGAAATCTGGCCTCCACTGCTCGGTAGCAATCTTTGAAGCGAAGTTTTCGAATTCTCCTTTCCTTATGTTTGAAAGGCTGACTCGTTCGGGAGAAGATGCAGAGTCCTCGTAAAGATAAACCGGAATCCGAAGTTCCTCTCCAATTCTCTGTCCAAGTCTTTTAGAAAGCGCTATGCATTCTTCTTTTGTAGCATTCATTACCGGAACAAGAGGAATGACATCAGTCGCACCCATTCTTGGATGTTCGCCTGAGTGATTTTTAAGATCGATCAGTTCTTTTGCTTTTACTGTCATGTTGAACAAAGCAGTTACGACAGCTTCTGGTTCACCGGTTATGGTGATCACCGAACGATTGTGATCTGGATCGCTGGAATAATCAAGAATCCAGACGGCCTCAATCTTTTTGGCCTCCTCTACGATTCGTTCAACAACGTCAAGTCTTCTTCCTTCGCTAAAATTTGGGACTGATTCTATAAGTCTCATTTGTACCCCCTCACAATTAACTACTCTCTCTGCTCTTTATCATATTCGACCTCTTTCACAGAATAACTATGCACAATCCCTAACTGAAGCGCGAATAACATAGACGACGATCCACCGTAACTAACAAACGGCAAAGGGATTCCAGTAACAGGCAGGAGCCCAAGATTCATCCCAACATTTTCAACAACGTGAAAGGCAAAAACGGCGAATATTCCGCTAAGAACTATTCTACCAAACTCACTGCCAGTTTTTCTTGTAATGGACCAAATCCTCCACAAAAGGAGCAAATACAGTGTAAGCAAAAAAACGGCTCCGATGAAACCCCACTCTTCACCAAGAACCGAGAAGACGAAATCCGTGTGATCTGCCGGAACATATCCCAATCTGTTCATTGTGCCCTGAAGAAATCCCGTCCCTTCAATGCCACCCGAACCTATGGCTCTTATTGCCTGTATCGTATTATACGCGGCTCCGGAAGCATATTCTTCGGGACGAAGGAAGCTCAGCAACCTATCTCTTTGATACGGTTTTAGACCAAACATGAAGACAATGGGAGCCATGAAAGCAATTAGAACAGTCATTGCGATCATCAGCCTGTCATATCTCTTGCTAATCAATGTCATGAAATACCATATGATCAACACAATGATTGTAGTTCCCAGATCGGGTTCTAGATATATGAGTCCCACAAAAACAAGAGTGAACAATATACCCAGCGAAAAAAGACCGAACCTGTGTTTAGCTTCTCTAGAATAGACAAACCCAAGGAAAATTATCAAGGAAAATTTAGCAAGCTCGGATGGCTGAAAACTCGCTATTCCTAAGTCTATCCACCTTCTTGAAGCTTCACCAGAATCTAGATATAGAACTGCCGCGAGTGAAACCGTCGAAATGAGGATAAGCGGGAAAGATAAGCTTTTCCAGAACTCTTTTTTTACTACATATGCAGTGAAGACGAAAACCGCACATGAAAGCAGAACCCAAACTAATTGTCTTCCAAACAGGTACTCCTCCCTTTCGCCGAAAGTAGCGCTGTACAGAACAACTAGTCCAAATATCATCAAAGAAACCATGATTATCGGAAGTAAAAACTCAACTCTTCGCTTCATTGCACTCTCCTCTTAAGAATAACCAATTATATAACTTTTCATTATTCTCAGGCTTGAGATCTTTGATTATCGGTCTAAAAGAACCCATCTCTAACTGCGTACATTTTCTTAGCGATGGACTAAAATGTATAATCTAAGTAGAAGATACTTCCTGGCACCTGTTGATTCTTTGAAGAAAGTGCGAAATCACGGTACCATCATTTCTAAAGGAGATGTGAGATTAGGATGAATGTGAGAGAAATCGTTGAGGCGAAGGGTCAAAGCAAACTGTCCATGATTTCTGCCTACAGCTATTTTGAAGCGAAATTTGCTGAAGAAGCGGGATTGGATATGATTCTGGTAGGAGATTCTCTTGGAACTCTTGTGATGGGGAAAAGAGACACCCTTTCGGTAACAATGGACGAAATGATATGGTCACTGAAGTCGGTTCGAAGGGGATCGAAGAATGGATTCATTGTCGCCGACATGCCCTTTGGCTCTTATCAGTGTTCTAGAGAAAAAGCCGTTGAAAACGTGGTCTCCTTTTTGAGACACGGAGCCAACGCGGTCAAAATTGAAGGCGGTTTCGAGACGGCAGACCTCATAAAGTACTTGGTTGACAGAGGGTTCCCTGTAATGGGTCATATAGGGATAACTCCACATCACGCAAGTTTAGTCGGAGAGTATCCTGTGCAGGGAAGAGACGAAAAGAGTATAAAGAGGCTGATTGAGTCTGTCAACGAATTAGAAGAGGCTGGCGTCTTCGCAATACTTCTCGAAATGGTTGTCGAAGATGTAGCGAAAAGACTTACAGAGGACTCTTCTGTCCCCACAATTGGTCTGGGTTCAGGTCGCTATTGCGACGGGCAGTTTCTTCGATGGCATGATCTACTCGGCATAAACGACGAATCGAGGCCAAGATACATTAAGAGATTTGCCGATCTGAAATCCAATATCATATCAGCGCTTCGAGAATTTGATAAAGAGGTGAAGTCTGGCGTTTTTCCCGAGGAGAAAAACGCTTTTGAAGGGGCAGAAGAGATTTGACGTTTTTTATCAGGTTCTCTCGGATTGCATGGAGGAAATTTAGGCAATGATGGTAGGCGAAAACATTGTGTCATTCTCCGAAATAGACTCGACGAACAGGTACGCCAGGGATAACCTGGACAGACTTCCCTCCGGAACCGTCGTTTGGGCTCTCTCACAAACATCGGGTTATGGAAGACACCAGCGTATATGGTACTCCGACACGGGCGGGTTGTGGTTCTCAATAGTCTTCAAACCGTCACTGATAAGGGAACCCAATGAGTATACAAAAGTAGTTTCAGTAGCTATCGCAGAAACGATGATTAAGATGGGTCTGAATTCAGTTGGCATAAAGTGGCCAAACGATGTACTCATTGGAAAAAGGAAAGTTGCAGGTATTTTGACCGAAGCGATCTTTTTGGGAGCATCGGTGAATGCTATCGTGGTAGGCGCTGGGATAAATGTAAACAACGAAATCCCTGAAGAGATTGGTCAGATCGCTATAAGTTTGGGAATGGTTATGAAAAAGCACATATCACTGGAAGTACTTCTCGATAGGGTTCTCAAGAGAGTTGAGTTCCTTCGAAAAAACTATCTGATTCGAGGGAAAAACAGATATCTAACGCGTCGATGGAAGAAATATCTAGCTTTTGCGGAAAAAGATGAAATAACTGTATCCCTACCTAATGGTGAAAAAGCCACTGGTATAATTAGCAGGATCACTCCCTCATCTTTATGCCTAGAAACAGAAGACGGAACGATACTCGAAATCAACTCCGGGGAGATTCTACTCTAGTTTCCTCCACGATCTCCGACTCGAATCCTTCTTTCACCCTTACTATAAGTACTCTGTTGAAAAAATTCACTGAAACAAGATCTCCAGGCTCAACTTCTGATGAAGCTTTCGCTCTGATCTTGTTTCTAAATACGTATCCTTTTTCAATTGCCTGCTTAGCTATTACCCTTCGTTTGATAATCCCGTTAATTTTCAAGAATTTGTCAATACGCAAAACAAATCTCCTATGAGTATACACTTGACTAATAAGAAGAAAATAGGTATAATTATGTTATCGAGATGTTCTTGCCCCCGCCACTCCGCTTGGCGCAGGGGCTTCTTTTTTACTTGATCACTAATGTACTTCTAATCCCACCTATCTCTTTTACATACTGGCTATTCACTAGAACCCCACTCTCTATTTCCACTCCCATCAATCCAGTAAGCAAGTAACCGGAATCCAGGAAAAGCCTGGCAAAACCATGTGATCCAGAGAGTCTCAACAGCTCATTATATACTTCTAGATCAGAGATTATTGTACCTTCTTGAAGCTCTTTCGTAATCTTCTTCTGGTTACTTGAAGAAACGTAAAGCCACCCGTCGCTAATCCAAATATACTGCTCTTCTACCAATAGACTATTTTCATTGAGGAGAATCTTGAGATCCGGATCGGCTTTTTCTAAGCGGGATTTAAGATCTTCTATTGTTCCACTGTAGCCTGCTCTCAGGACATATGAATATCCTAACGAGTCTGTTGCTTCTGACGTAGTTCCCTCGGAGCCCATAAGACTTGCGAATATGTCGTCAACTGAAATGTTTGCATCTACCATGATTTCTCCAGTCATCTCTTCGGAAAACTCTGTGATATCCTGATTGCCTATCTTGAGCGCTCCCAAATCCAAAGGAAGAAGTCCCAGCTGTTCAATATCCAGGTCTGAAAGAAAAGAAATATCATTTATCTTTGCAAACCCTGAGACGAGCGGAAGGTGGTAACCGGCTTCCAGTTCAACAACTGAAGCACCATCAAGTGCAGAAGAGAATCTCTCTATTGTCTCTTCAGAAATGGGAATTGAAAGAGCCTCAGCAATCAGCATCCCCTCCTCATTCCACAGCGAACCCTTCTGAACAACATCTCCCACCGTCGAATAGAAGTAAGCAAATCCAGGTGTTAGATCTTCGGTGACAAGAGAAAGATCAAATCCCTTCTCCGTAATCGCGTATTGCTCAATATCACCAATGAAGAGGTACTCCTGATCAACGGCGATGTTTAGTTCAACCTCTGATGGCAGAAGCTGCGGAAGCAGCCTTTCGATGGCCGTCTTCAACGCCTTTGGATTCTCAGTTGGTCCAAGTACAATTACAAGACGATCCGTACCTTCTGAATCTACCCAGACAGCAAGTCCAAGATCTCCATCAAAAGCCTTATATATATCTTTCGGATCAAGACCGTTATTGTAAGCCAACATTTCAACGTACTGCGCTATCAGCTGCTCTATGGCAAGCTGATTCAACACCATGTCCATGAGAACGGTTTTTTTGGAAACGTTGTAATTGCTTTCCAGATTTTCAACTACAAGTACCGTATGCGCTTGAACTGGAAGGCGCCCCGCCAAAGTGTCGACCGTCGCAACTGACAAAGCCCCAATAACCAGGAGTACAAGTACCATAAATCTCTTCATTTATTCACCTCCAACATTGTGATCTGAGATTTGACGAAGAAACCAAGGGAACAGTTCTTAATGTGATTCTACCATCTGACGGCTTGAACAAGCATAACAATGATAACGATTCTTTCTCAAGAAGAGCAACAGCTGCAGATCTTACTTGAAGACGGCGTTGTCGTCTTGCATTTATTGATAGAGTATAATAAATGAAAGGGCTCTATAATTGTCACAGAAAGTCAATAGCGAAGAGAGGGACGTTACTTGAGATTCTTTAGACTTGTTAAGAACGATCTTCTTCTAATTATTAAGTCGAGGGCTTTTCTGTTTGCGCTTATCCTTTTGCCAGTTATTCTGGCGGCGATATCTTCTATAACCTCCGAAACGGGAGGTTATTCCGACCTTAGAATAGGCATAATAAATGAAGACAAGACTTTCATAGGTCTCTTTTTTGTGCAGTACGCAACGTCAATGCTAAAGGGAGAGAACATAATTCAGCTGTCGAATAGAGAGGAGATAGACTCCGTCATCGAAAGACTCGACGGGGTCTTCATAATCCCCAGAGGATTTGCGAACAAGCTTCTGTTTCAACAACCTTCTGAATTGGTTTTCATTCCGAACCCAGGATCAATGCAGACTGCAGTTGCCGTTTATCAGGTCTTGAGCAATGTTCTGAGAGAGTTCAAAGCCCTTCCTGTTGTGGCAGATCCTGAATTCATGAAGACCGTGGAAATCGATCCAAACTACGTGGCACCCTCTCTCACAGTTGAAGGTATCTCCGAGTCGAAGCTCAGCTTTTCTTCACTTCTCTTTCCTATAGTACTGGTAACAACGATTATGTTCATGACATCATTAGGGGCTGCTACGGGTATCTATGAAGACAGGAGGAACGGTGCGATCGATCTTCTTCGACTCTCAAATGTGGGATCGTTGAACTACATAACTGCAAAAGCAGTCAGTTTTTTGATATTTTCGACTGTGCAGGTTCTGATCTTCATTACAGCCGGAAGGTTCTTTGGACTCGAAATTGCATCGAATCTGATTCTTTATGTGGCAGTATTAGAAGTGTACACTCTCCTGTTTACATCTTTAGGACTTCTAATAGGGACAATACTGAATTCTTCAAGGAGCGCACAACTAACATCAATATCGCTTGTCACAACTGTCTTGATTCTGAGCGGCATCCTGATACCTCACTCGATGTTCCCCAATTGGCTAGAATCATTCAGTCGAAGCCTCCCAACTACCTCCCTCCTTGTGGTGCTCCAGGGAATATCAATGCTTGACTTCACTTTTCCCATGGTTGTTTTGCCCACTGCAACTAATCTTCTGATAGCCGTTGCAATAATAATTCTAACCGGGTTTATCGCATCCAGGGAGGACATCTCGCTAGCAGACTAAATCACGGTCAACGTTGACTGACCGGGTCAAAAGAGTTATAATGAATGTAGTTGAAATACTCCCAAAGGGAGAGGGCTTACTTGCCCTCTATTTTTTATTATGGTGGTGTTGTTTGTGGAGGACCTGAAGAAAGAGCTTCTCGAACTGGCAAATGAAGTCGCAAGCAACCTGGGCTTTTCGATCTATGACCTCGGACTATCTAGAAGAGGTAAGAAGAGGCTTGTTAAGATCACGATCGATAAGCTCGACGGATATGTTTCCATAAGCGACTGTGAATCATTCTCGGCCGATTTCGGTAGAGCACTTGATTCAGCGGACTTCGTCCCATTTTCTTACGACCTTGTTGTAGAGTCTCCAGGACTGGAACGCGCTCTAAGGGATTTGAAGGATTACGAAAGATTCACAGGTGAGAAGGCAAAGGTGATACTAAAGGAACCCGTTGAAGGCGTTTCAGTCTTGATTGGGAAGATCATCTCATGCGAAAACAACGTCATCACAGTTGAGAGTTCCGAGAACGGTAAAGAGATAGCATTCCACTTTTCAAATGTCAGGCGCGCAAATTTAAAACTATAATTTGGACGGTGAGGTGTTCATATGAATCTCAATCTCTTGGAAGCCCTTGATCAGCTACAAGATGAGAAGAATATAGAAAAGGAAGAGGTTATAGACATACTCGAGAAAGCTCTCCAGAGTGCTTATAAGAAGAACTTCGCCTCCGAAAGCGATGTTGATGTTAGAATCGACAGGCTTACAGGCGACATAGAAGTCTTTGAAAGGCTACTGGTGGTTGAGGCTGTTGAAAACCCTTCTTTAGAAGTCATACTGGAAGAAGCCTTGAAGGTCGATTCTTCGGCGGAGATCGGTTCAACAGTTGAGAGAAAACTCAACATTAAGAAATTCAAGAGGATCGCTGCTCAAACGGCTCGACAGGTTCTTATTCAAAAGATACGTGAAAGAGAAAAAGAGAACCTCTTTGACAAGTACGTCGATATGAAGGGAACGGTGACAACTTCTGAGATTCTTAGAGTCACTTCCGAGTGGATCGATCTGAGAATTGGAAAACTCGAAACCAGGATTCCAACCAAGGAACTAATCCCCGGAGAACAACCAAGACTCAATTCCTTCATGAAAGTCTACGTTGTTGATGTCACAAAATCAGCTAGAGGACCACGCTTACTCGTTACAAGACGAACCCCGGACTTCGTTATAGAACTCTTGAAGCTTCAGGTTCCAGAAATAGCTAGTGGAGACGTAACCATAAAGGCTATAGCCAGAGAAGAGGGTATTCGTACTAAGGTAGCCGTATTCAGTCAGAACACAAAAGTCGATCCTGTAGGAGCTTGCATTGGAGAAAGCGGAACAAGAATAGCTGAAGTCCTCAGGGAGATAAAACCTGAAAAAGTTGATATATTAAGGTGGAGCGACAATCCTTCGGAGTTCGTTGGAAACTCAATCGCGCCTGCTTCAGCTCTTGAAGTCAAGGTTGCAAATATTGAAAACCGTGAGGCCACCGTCTTTGTCTCGCCAACTCAACTTTCCCTTGCAATAGGAAAAGGTGGCCAGAACGCAAGGCTTGCCGCAAAGTTAACTGGCTGGAAGATAGACATAAAGCCGATTATGTAATGAAGTTCGGCTTTTCGGAGGCTGTCATGAGAAAAGATCAGCTCAAGGCAGAACTGAAAAAAAGAAATCAGAGAATGACGGCTCAGAGAGAACTAATTCTCAGACTTTTCCTTGAAGCCGGTACAGAACACTTAAGTGCGGATGAGATTCATCATAAGATTCAGGGAAAGAACTTCAGAATAAGCAAGGCAACCGTTTACAGAACGATTGAGCTACTCGCCGATATAGGGCTTCTCAGAAAGATCGTTTTTGAAGACGGAATAGTAAGGTATGAACTCGTGAAAAAGGGCGAGCACCACCACCATCACATAATTTGCAGCAATTGTGGCGCAGTCGTCGAGTTTCACCTAGACAACCTGGAGGAACTTGAAGAGCTTGTGAAGTCCAGGACCGGTTATACTATAGATGATCATCAGCTAAAATTCTATGGCTTGTGCCCTAAATGCCAAAATGCAATGAAAAACAAAAATAGTACGAACAACGAAAAGAAATAAGCTGGAAAGGCTTCGAATTGTATTGCTGGAATCACTTCTCCAATGGCAGCTGTAACCTTTTCCATTATGTTCGACATTGTTCTGAGGCTTCCCGATATGAAGTAACTTACCCCTTCAATTCCCAGAAAATCTGACACCAGTATGGCTATCATGCCTATGTAAGACGGCATCACGAACATCGGAACCATTAGAATAGTCAAAGGAATTCCTGCTAGAGACAGGGTACCAAATGCGGCCAAAGAAAGAGGAACAATTGCCGCCTGGGCAATTGCACCAACTAGAAAAGCTTGACACATGAGGCTTCTATTCTCGATTTCTGGCAGGAGTATCAATAGTGCAGCCGTAGCAAAGAAGCTCAGTTGAAATGAGATCGATGCAACAATAGATGGTTGAACCATAACCATTACCATTCCAGATAGCCCAAGGATATTCAGCGGATGCTGACGATAATCGATAATCCTGAATATCGAATAGCATAGAAGCATAAGAAATGTTCTCAAAGCAGAGATCGCAGGCCCCGTAGACAATGTGTACAAAAAAAGCAAGGAAATTGAAGCTATTATTCTAGAATTCCTTCCGACCATTAGGAAAGAAAGGGAGCTGTGAACTAGAAGATACATCACTCCTATATGCAAACCAGAAACAGCGAACAAATGGGCAATTCCAAGATCAGATATAGTTCTCCTCAATTCATATTCGATATGCTTTCTGTCACCAGTAAACACTGCAGCGGCAATGGTATTGTCAAGTTCGTATTTTGTAAGCAGGTCGGCGAAATGTCTCCCTGGAAAAGTAATTATCTCAAATCTATCAATGCAGCCTTCTGCTTCCGATTCGATTGTCATCAAAGGATACGTGTCGCTCCTCTCAAGCCTGCCAGCAGACCATACGATCTGCCCAGGAAAGGCAACAGCATTTCTGTCCGACAAATCAATATTTACAGCTAGAGGAAGATAGATCCATTCGCCATCGCTGAGAAGTCTACCACTACTTGCTTCGATCCTTCCCGTTCCGCCTCTCGAGACATAGCCAACATACTCGACTTTTCCAGGATCAGGCATTCTCAAAGTGATGACCTGTGCAAGACAACCCATAAGAAAGAATAAGACCCATGCAAACGGGCTGACTTGCTTCGAAGAGATAAGCATTACGGGAAGAGCGAGAATGGCTAAAGGAAGCCAACCGCTTTCCATCCAGATTGAAGAAAATATGATTAGCTCTCCCAGCATGGTGGCCAGAAGATAAAATAGAAAAGGAAAAGGTGTATTTCTTTTTCGAAGTATCTCAAGCATAATTAGATTCTACATCCCTTGCAATGCTTTGTGAACAACGTGTTCGATGATTCACTTGTGTTAGAATATTACCGTTGAATGTTCCTGGAGGTTTTGAGGTGAGACAGTTTTCTTTTGGCGGGCTGACGCTGGTGGGTTACTATGGATATGATAACCTTGGCGACGATCTTCTGTTGCTTTCATCACTATCTCTGATCGAAGAGATAGGTTTTGAAGGACCGATTTATCTGCCTGCTTCGCCCAGCATAAACCACATAGTCCACAGATTCCCGTCAAAACTGGACATACGGATAATAAAACGCTTCAGCATAAAAGAGCTCCGAGCTTCAATTAAGAACTCGATTTTAACCGTATTTGGAGGAGGAAATCTCCTCCAGGATATGACAAGCTGGAGAAGTTTTTTGTACTATTATGAGATTGCAAAGTACACTCTCAAGAAAGATAAACCCCTGCTCTTTCTTTCACAGGGTTTTGGCCCAGTAGGCAAACCCTCAAACAGGAGGGCTCTGAACAAGTTGCTCAATGATCCGCTTACTTACGGAGTTATGAGGGACGCCGTAAGTTATAAACATTTCGCATCGATATCTAATAAAGCATTCCCAGGAACAGACTATGGCCCATACTACCTGCTAAAGAATGGAATTATTCCTGAGAAGCGTGAAAAGATTGATGGTCTGGCAGTAATAGTTCTGAAAAACGGAACCAGTGTGGACGATGTACTCCATTCTCTCAGATTGAATAATCTGTCTGAAGTTTGCGCCGTAGGTTTTCACAATCACCACGATGAAGAAAAGAGAAGCGAACTTGAATCTAAGGCCCGTTCGAGCGGATTCAAAGTAAAAAAACCTCCTGAAAATCTTGAAGGAATGATTGAGGTTTTCAACAATGCAGAGTTAATAATCACAGAGCGTCTTCATGGTGCGATTCTGGCGATCTCATTGGGCGTTCCTTTCGTGTGGAAGAAGAATACTAAGCTTGATAGATTTGTGAGGTCTCTGGACAAGAACTGCAATCTCTTTTTTGAAGAGAGTTGCGAGAGTTTGAGCCTATCAATCAACAGTTCTTTGAAGAAGCCGGTGAATCTTAAGAAAGACTACTGGTCTCGTCTTGAAAGTACGGTAAATGAATCTAAAGAGGTGCTTAAGAAACTCCTAGTAAGAAGGTGATCGAATGTGGAAATATTTCTTGCCAACAAGGGTCTTTGCAGGCAGAGAAGTAATTGGCCAAAACAGTGAGTTGCTTAAGGAATTCGGCACAAAAGCATTCATAGTTACCGGAAGATCCTCGGCAAAGAAAAGCGGAGCACTTGACGAAGTTCTAAGGACGCTAGAAGTTCTAGATATTCCGAATTCGATGTTCGATGAAGTAGAAGAGAATCCTTCATTCCTTACAGTTGAAAAAGGAGGAAGGCTTCTTTCAGAAAGTGAATGTGATTTTGTAATCGCAATTGGCGGAGGAAGCCCTCTCGATGCAGGTAAAGCAATCTCTGCAATTGGAATGAACGGATGCAGTTGCGAAGATCTGTACAGAGGAAAAAACCTTCCGTCTCACCCGATAGTCGCGATACCTACTACCTCAGGTACGGGTAGTGAAGTTACTCAGTACTCAATTCTTACAAATGCCAATGGTAGAAAAAAGGGTTTTGGGATGCCATCGATCTTTCCTGCAATATCCTTTCTCGATCCGAGATACACTGTGACAATGCCCTTAGATGTAACGATTGCTTCCGCACTTGACGCATTATCCCATTCTATGGAAGGCGAAGTAGTTAACAAGGGTCAAAATCCCCTGGTAAGAACACTTTCTAAGGAAGCAAACAGGCTCATTAAAGATTCGCTCGACAGAATACTGGTGGATGAGGAGGATATTGATTTGCGTGAAAGGATGCAGTTTGCCGCAACACTCGCCGGAATAGTAATTGCTCATACGGGAACAACTGCTGTTCATGCAGCGGGTTATCCTCTCTCTTCATTTAAGAATGTGAAGCACGGCATGGCAAATGCCCTTATTTTGATCGACGTCTTCAAGAAGATTGCAGATGTCGACAAAGATAGAATAAGCGCTGCAATCGACCCATTTGAGAGTCTCGACGAACTCCAGGTTTTCATACAGAGATTCATTTCTGGAAGAATCTCCTTGAGAATCTCAGATGAAGAAATAGATGAATGGTCAGACCAGACTTCAAAAGCATCACACCTGAAGAAGACTCCAGGTGATTTCGACAAGGAGTTTTTCAGGGTCCTATACAGGAGGATCAATAACATTTGAGTGCAAGAGTTGTTTTGAAGCGGTCAATAAAGAGACGGATTGCATTCGGCCATCCATGGGTCTATGACAATGAAATCGAAAAGGTCGACTCTGTTGATGGTGGTAGCATTGTAGATGTATTGACAAGTTCCGGGCAGTTTCTGGGAAAAGGTTACTATAATCCGGACTCTTCCATCAGAGTAAGACTGTTAACAAGAAAGAACTGCATTATCGATGCTGATTTCTTCGCCCAAAAGCTAAAAAGATCACTAGAGATGAGGTCTTCTTTGCTTAGATATGGCAATGCCTTGAGAATTGTTTTTGGTGAAGCCGACGGACTACCGGGATTGATAGTGGATAGATTCTCTGATTGGCTGGTCGTTCAATTCAACACCTTAGGAATCGGAGTTCTCAAAGACGAGATCGTTGAAGCTTTGATAGCAGTATTGAAACCAAAGGGGATATTTGAAAAAAGCGAGGGAATATCCCTTACAAAAGAAGGTTTAGAATCAAAAGAGGGGTGGCTTTTCGGTAGCGGGCCAGAGTTACTGCCTTTTTCATTGAATGGGATTCACTTCTTTGCAGACACGAAAGGGCAAAAGACCGGTTTCTTCCTCGATCAAAGGGACAACGCCGAGAGACTATCAAAATACGCGATCGGAAGAAATGTACTGGATGTTTTCTCATACACCGGCAATTTCTCATATCATTGTATGAGCCAAGGGGCTCATAGGGCGACATTGATAGACTCTTCGGAACGCGCGCTTTCCGTTGCGAGGGAGACGGCTGAAATAAATGGATTCAGCAGTAAATGCGAGTTTATCAGGGCAAATGCATTCGACTATCTGAGAGAAGAATCGCTCGCTGGTCAAAACCTTGTAATAGTTGATCCTCCGGCAATGGCAAAATCTCCGTCTTCAAAAAAGAGTGCCTTGAGAGGATATAAAGAACTCAACCTTAGAGCCATTAAGAAGGCGGCCAGAGGATCTCTTCTTGCATCTTCCTCATGCACACAAATCATCTCGGAAGATGACTGGATGAAAACTATCAACGATGCCTTTCATGACAGCAAGAAGGTGGGCATAGTTGCATTTAGAGGGAGCCAACCGCTCGACCATCCTGAAGTTAGTTCAATATTCGAGACAAGATATCTGAAGTTCTGCTTATTTCGTATCGTTGAACTGTGCGATTTCTAAATGCAGCACCAGACACTATTGAAGTACCAATGTAATGCTATAATTCAGAAAAGTCTAACGGCTGGAGGTAGATAGATATGGCCAAGGTATACGTTGTGACTTCCGGAAAAGGGGGGGTCGGCAAGACCACAATTACGGCCAACATAGGTTGTGCTCTTGCAAATAAAGGGGCTAAGGTCTGTCTTATCGATGCAGACATTGGCCTAAAAAATCTAGATATTGCACTAGGCCTCGAGAATAGAGTTGTGCATACGATTCTAGATGTCGCCAATGGCAAGGTAACGGCTTCGGAGGCGCTTGTTAGACACAAGCAGATTAAAGGGCTCTATCTACTTGCGGCCTCGCAAATAGCAACAAAGGAGATGCTGTCACCCGAGGACATGAAGAAGATGGTTGCAGAACTGTATCCTAAGTTTGACTATATCATCGTAGACTCTCCCGCAGGAATAGAGAGGGGTTTTAGAAATGCTATAGCTGCAGCTGAAAAGGCGCTGATAGTAACTACTCCGGAACTGCCGGCTATTACAGATGCCGATAGGGTTATCGGGCTTCTCGAAAACTCAGGGATGCAGGAGGCAAATATCAGGCTCGTGATAAACCGTTTCAAAATCCAGATGGTCAAACGTGGCGACATGCTCACCAGAGAGGATATCCAGGGTAATCTTGCAATTGATCTAATAGGAATCATACCTGACAGTGACGAGGTTATCGTTGCAACAAATAAAGGTGTACCGGTAATTCTAAACGGAAATGGTGAAGGAATCGGAAAGGTCTTCGAGAACATTGCTTTGAGGATGCAGGGAGAACCAATTCCTGTTGAGCATGATATCCTTGAGCACGGATCAAAAGGATTCCTTGAATTCCTGAAGCGCATCTTCAGAAGAAATTAAGAGGGAGTTGAAGCGTATGTTCTTTGGACTTTTCAGGAAGAAGAAGAAAACTGAGGGAAGTAGAAAGGAAGCAAAGGATAGACTTGATTCAATTACCGGAGGAAGGAGATACTCAGTTCCTGTAAGGGAGGTTATTCCGCAGGATATTCTCCAGAACAGCGGAAAAGATATGATACACCAGATAAAAACCTATGTCGCCGACAAGTACAAAGTCAAGGAAGAAAATGTTAAGGTTCAGCTTGAGGAACACAACGGATATGTGGTAATAATCACTAACGTTGTCTTTCATTGATGCATCATGAGATACACCGTAAAAACCGAACGTAAAAGCCAGTTTATAGACATTACGAAGCTTGTGGTCCAGTCTGTAAAGGAATCCAGGGCTTCTTACGGGCTTGTGAATGTATTTGTACCCCATACGACTGCTGCTGTAACGATCAATGAAAATTCCGACCCGGATGTTGTGCGTGACATTCTTTTTTGGATGGATGAAACTATACCCGAAAGCTGTGAATTCAAGCACACAGAAGGAAATTCCGATGCGCACGTAAAGGCGTCTCTGGTGGGTTCTTCAGTCACTGTTCCCTTTAGAGACAATTCATTGATGCTAGGAATCTGGCAGTGCATCTATTTCTGTGAATTCGACGGACCTAGAAACCGGGAGGTAATCGTTACGGTAGTAGGGTGATGTTTCTTCTGCAATTGTTGATAGCAAATCCAGTCATTCATTGAGGGTACAGTGGGAGGCAATATGTGTAAAGGAAGATACTTCTTTTATGCCGTTTCTGTCTTTGGATCTTCGCTGTTCGCTATTAAAGGTTTTACGTGGGACATGGGCCTGCCAAAATTTTATTTCGCATCTGTCGCCATATCTGTTTTTGTCGTCTTTAATTCTCTGAGGGCAGTTAGGGGATCCTATAAGCTGAGTATTTCATTTCCTCAGGTTCTTGCTCTGTTGTTTGGTGTTTACGCATGTTTGACGACTGTCCAGCTAATGGGTACTCTACCCAATGTCTTTCTAACATCTCTCGGTTTTGCGATGAATCTGCTATTGTTCCTCCTCTTCTCGGTGCTGATATCTGGAGAAAGACCTCATAGACTTATGTTCATCCTTCAAATCTTTGTTTTTGCAGGGCTTGTCATAGCGCTCGATGCAGTTTTTTCCTTTTATACTGGCCGCGGCCTTTTGTGGGGAACGGAGAACAACCCATTTACAAGAGGAAACCTATCTTCAGTCATAGGAAATGTGAATTTCACAACCGATCTAATGGCAATGTTGCTCTTTCCTACTGCATTTCTTACCATCTCAAGCAGAGCTATGTGGAAGCGCGAAAAGCTCAGGCATATCTTCTACCTTGGTGTTTTCTCGATTTTCCTGATAGTAATCTTGATTGGTCAGACTAGAGCCGTATATTACTCGGTAATAGGATCTATTATCTTTCTAGCGGTTTTCATGACAATTCCACTTCTGAGATTCAGATTGAGGCTCTTTGCCGCAGCCTTCAATAAATTGTTCGTTATCTTGCTTATACTCGCAGTCATAGTTATAATGATCGTCTATTCTGGAGACAACTTTCTGACAAGTGGGCGGTTCAGTTTCTCTGAGAGACTGACCTATACAACTGAAGACAACATCTCGGTGGACGTAAGAGTTCTTCAGTGGAAGTCAGCGATTAGACAGTGGGAAAGCTCGACTATCTTCGGTACTGGTTTTGGTTCTTACAAGTATCTTTCCACAGAGAACATGGGAAGGGTTCTTCTTGAAGAACCCAATTACATGTACGTCGCTGGCCTAAACAGCATCAGAACTCATAATGAATACCTTCAACAGCTGGGTGAAACGGGAATAGTAGGAATGGCTATCGTTGCCTGGTTTATTCTTTCGATGCTTCTATACACAATCAGGGTTGCAAGGCGAACCACATCAATCGATAAGATTGTTCAGTACATCTTTCTAACGGCTGGTCTCCTTGTAGTTTTTTTGCATTCAATACTCTCTTTCCCAGGTCACCTAATGCCTAATGCATTATTCGCAGTCTTTCTCTTTGGTTTCCTAATGAGCTCTGAATTCAATGAAGAAAGAAGAATTGCTTTCAATGTTGGGAAACTTATCCCGCTTATCTTGGTGATCTTCGCTATGATCACCACTGTTTTGATGAGTCGCACTTTCTTTTCAGAAGGCTTTTTCACCAAGGGCTACATAGATTACAGAAGGATTGAGACAATAAATCCTCAAGTGCCACAACTGATAAGCTCCATAGAAAGCATCAAGAAAGAAATCGAGTCTGCGGAGAACCTCGAAGGTGAGTATGCAAATCTCCAATACGAGCAATACATCTCTGAAAGGCTAAGAACTCTTCAGGAGATGTATCCAAGTGCACCGACCGAACTGCTCGAATCAATAGCATCCGAGGACCGCGAAGAAGCCTATGAATCTACCCTGTCAGAGCTGAATTCTAAACTGAGATCTGCTTCTTCGGCTCTTCTTAATGCGAGGAGGGACTCAACGGACAGTTTCTACTCTGCCTTGAGAAATCTATCAACTGCAAGAGAGATTTCCGATGGTCAGTATCTGGCGGAAGCGTACCTGGGGTACATTTACTTGACGCCACAGAGAAAGGAAGACCTTCGACTTAAGCTGAACATGTCAGGCAAAAATATTGGAAATGCTTTCGGAGAGATGTTTTCAAGAAAAGACATCTTCTCCTTTTGGCTTACCCACGATGCCTTACCGTCTGGAATGCTTCCCGGACTGGAAATCGACCATGCTTATCTTAAAGAGCTTCAAAGCCTACTAAAACCGGATCTTGCTGCAACAGATGTTTCCAACCTTCTAAAAGAAGTCAACACAGATCTATTGATCGATTACCAGGTAACTCTTGATGCTATCGATGCGCTTTTGCGATCTACAAAAACATCATCCGATCTGCAGGTTGTAAGGAATGCAGCCAGTCTACTCTTTCGTGTAATTGTCTCATCAGAGAGAGTTTCCCTTGAGCTCGAGAAGCTAGAACCTTACGTAGCTGACACCGTCGGCTTGAATGAGCTTGTACACAGGATACAAGAAATCCCCGTTTCAGAGAAAGCCAACCTGAATCTGCTTTATGACGTAGCAATAGCCTACAATCCAGGAGGATGGTTAAAAGGGACTGACAGCATATACGGAGAGTATGCAAGAAGTCTTCTTCTAGCTTACGGTCTAGATGCTCTAGACAAGATTCTGGAACTGGCAGAAAAGGAAGTTTTCGCCTGGAACGTGATGCGAACTACTGACCGAGTTGTTCCTATTGGAGCGATAGGCGAGCTAACTCCGCTAAAAGAGCATGTTCCCAGAGAGTGGTTCAGTAACCTGTACGATGTGGTTTATGAATGGTGTCTTGATAGCTCCTTGGAGATTTCAAGTGATATTGAAGAAGGAGTCTTTGCCGGAGAAGACCTGAAGAAGGCAGAAACAGTTTTGAATAAAATGGAGAAATTCAAAGAGCTCTATTCAACGTGGTAAGGACCAAAAGTCACATGGGTGTTACATAGGTAATGTTCGAGGTATTGCGGACTTTATTAATCGGACTTATGATAGTGGTGATCGTAATGGAGGTATGTGGATGCTAGAAGTTAGAGAAATAAAGTTGGTTCGAGATGAGCGGAAGATTCTAAACACCCTTACGGCTACCTTTGAATCTGGACGCGTATACGCGATACTCGGCAATAACGGCGTTGGAAAATCAACATTATCATATGTTCTAATGGGCCTTGAATCTCATAGAGACTACGAAGGAAAGGTTATTTTTGATGGAGAAGAGATAGATCTTCTCTCTGTATCGGAGAGAGCAAGGAAGGGTATTACCCTTGGCTGGCAGGAACCGGTTAGATTTGAAGGATTGACGGTAAAAGAGTATCTGACTTTGGGTGGAAAACTGAGGCTTTCAAAGGAAGAACTCAATGAGACGCTGTCAATTGTCGGACTAAACAATGAATATCTGGACAGATTAGTTGATGAATCTCTTAGCGGCGGAGAGAGAAAGAGAGTGGAACTTGCCTCAATAATTCTTGTAAATCCAAAGGTGACAATTCTTGATGAACCGGATTCAGGTATAGACATAATGTCAATGGAAATGATAGAAAGAGTGCTGGAAAGGCTACGTGACAAAGGTTCAATAGTTATAATCATTACTCACAGGGAAGAAATCGCAAGGATGGCTGACGAAGCCTACCTTCTATGTGGGGGGAGAATTCTGGCTTCCGGAGAGCCTGAAGAGATAGTTAATTTCTACAGAAAACTTTGCGATAACTGTCAACACATAAATGAACCTATAACAGAAGGCGGGCGGGTAGATGATTAACTCAAACTTCGAAAGAGAATTCACCGCCATTGCCAAGGAGTACGAGAAATCTGGTGGCAATGTTTCCGATTTCTTGAGAAAGGACATTGTATCGATAATTGTCAGCGGCAATAAGGTAATTGGCAGAAACACGGTTGACGGAGTCCACGTAAAAGCAAAGGAACTGGACAATGGAGTGGAAATCTGGCTTGAAATCGATGATGGAACGGTTATTGAAAATCCTATTCATCTCTGTACTGGTTATCTCAAACCGGAAGGTACCCAAGAGGTCCTGATTCACAACCATCTTGGAGACCACACAAAGGCAAAATTCATATCGCACTGTGTTTTCCCCAGCGGTGTTAACTTCACTCATTCCATGGTTGCAGATACCGATGTGGGGAAGTACTCCGAAATGCTTTACGAAGACACTCACATGCACAGCAAAGATGGTGGAGTAACCGTGAAGGCAACCTACAATACAATAGTTAGAGAAGGCGGGAGTTTCCAGAATCTCTTTTATCTAACTAAGACCAGGGTAGGCAAGCTCTTCGTAAAGATGAGTGTCGATCTCCAAAAAAACGCGTCGGCTCACATAGAATCAAAGGTTTACGAGAGAGAAGACGATTATCTCGAAATTGACGAGCAGCTCTTTCTCAACGGCGAAGGCTCTTCGGGAATAGCAAAGACCACGGTTTTTGCAACAGACAGGAGTAAAGCGAAGATCATCAATAAAGCTTATGGAAATGCGGCTTATTCAAAGGGACACATAGAATGCAACGAGATAATTAAAGGCGACTCTGTTGAGGTTGGAACAGTTCCCGAATTATACGTGAGAAATGAAAAGGCCGAGCTTACCCACGAAGCCTCTATAGGTAGAGTCAATGTCAAACAGATGGAGACCCTTATGTCCAAGGGCTTAACTGAAGAAGAGGCAACCGATATGATAGTTAGAGGAATGCTCAGATAGAACTGGAGGGGGTATTTGTGAACTACAGTGAACAGTATATTGTGAGAACACTTGTCGATCTTGTTAGTATTCCCAGTCCATCTGGATTTACAGATTCAATCATCGGTTATCTCGACTCCGAGTTAAAGGGGCTTGGATTCAGTCCTCTAAGAACCAGAAAGGGAGCACTTGTAGTAGAAATTGGTGGAAAAGAAAGCCCAATAGTACTTGCCGCTCATGTCGATACACTGGGAGCGATGGTTAAGTCTTTGAAGCCCAACGGACGCCTGGAAATAACGAACATCGGTGGTTTCACAATGAACAGCATAGAGAACGAAAACTGCATCATACACTCAAAGACCGGAAAGACTTTCAGCGGGACTATTCAGTCTATTTCACCTTCAGTTCATGTCTTCGAGAATGCGCGATCTCTTGAACGAAAAATCGCAAACATGGAGATACGAGTCGATGAAGAACTCAAGAACGCCGAAGATCTACAGAAGCTGGGAATCGAGGCCGGTGATTTTGTCTCTTTCGATCCTAGAGCAACTGTAACAAAGAATGGATTCGTGAAGTCAAGACACCTCGACGACAAAGCCAGTGTTGCCGTTCTACTTGACTTTGCAAGAAGAGTTTCAGAAGGCGAGGTAACCTGTTCCAGGAAGACTTACTTGTTCTTCTCAAATTACGAAGAAGTGGGCCACGGGGCGTCGGCCGCTATGCCAGATGACAGCGAAGAAATCATCTCTGTTGACATGGGTGCCGTTGGCGATACTCTTAAGACAGACGAGTATGTCGTTTCAATATGCGCCAAAGACTCGGGAGGCCCTTACGATAGCGAGGTCGTCAGAAACCTCATTGAGACGGCAAAAAGAGTTGGCGCCGATTATTCTGTTGACATTTACCCATTCTACGGTTCAGACGTAGAAGCTTCTCTGAGAGCGGGGTACGATGTTAAATTCGGTCTTATTGGACCGGGTGTAGAAGCGTCTCACGGATATGAAAGGACTCATTACAAAGCACTTGAAAACACCTTGAAGCTTATTGTGGGATATATAGGAAACTGAGGCGCATAGCGCCTCAGTTCATCTTCTAAAACAAGAGTTTTCCCTTTTTCTGACCTTTTTCCTGGCCAAGTTGATTCACAAAACCCGCGGGTGCAACATCGATAACTTTGTTCTTCTCAGCTTCCATAGCTTCCTGTAGCCTTTTTCTATAGGCATCCATTCTTTCTCTCAGTTCGGCTACATCGCCCTGGAGCCATCCGAAGATGCTGTCTGTCAATCTTGAAGAAATCTCCTCAACCTCATCGCTTTCTTCCATCATTCCGGCGTTCTTAGTGATTTCAAGCTCTTCACTAACTACCTTCTCAACGTCGTCTCTAGTAAGCTCTGGAACAACTGACTTAACCAAACGCATAGCAATATTTGTTCTCAGTCTTAGATCGTCTATAGTTGCCTCCAGATTATCTACTCTCGACATGATTGCTCCCAAAAACTGATCAAGTGATACTTGCACTTGTTTCTCAACTCCCTTCAATGATTTCCCTTAGATTGTACTACGCATTGAGTTTTCTATAGTTAAGGCTTTGTTTGGGATCTTAATCTACCTACTCTTATCTAGTCTATGTCTCATTCTAAAAAGCCATATCGACAAAACTGATACCATTAGGAAACCGGCAAGATCACCTTCGGATATTCCGAAGATCCATAAGGATGGGAAGAACTTACTGCTGAAGAATGAAGAGGCGAAAAAATCGGCAAATAGCCATCCCGAGATCAATGAAGCGCCGGTAATGGAAATGGCCAGGATATTCTCTCTTATCGTTCTGCGCTCCTTGAAGATAAGAAAGGAAACCGATGCGAGAGAAATAACTAAAGAAATCGTAGAAATGATCGCAAGAATCGGATAAACACCTTGATTACGCATTGCGATTATAGTGGCTATTAGAACCATTGCTAATGGTCTTTTCAATATTCCCTTGGTCATTTCCAGTAGATTATCCCTCGAAATGATTTTTTTCTCCAGCTCCGGTCTGTAAACAACCACTCCAAGTATGATCGCAATTAGTAACACAGCACTTGAGAGAGAGGTGCTCCAGAAAAACACCGAGACAATCAGCATACCTATTAGAGACTCCTGAATGAGAAGAAGTAGCATCTTCACGCTTCACCCTCGAGACTTTCAATAGATAAACCAGTTTCTCCGTCGCCCGTTATGTCAAGGAAGAGTTCTTCTAGACTGGATTCAGCTCTTCCAAAACCCTCTTTCAAATCTGAAAGAGACCCTTCAGCGATCAGCCTTCCACCATCGATTATCCCGATTCGATCACACATCTTCTCGGCCACTTCAAGAACGTGAGTAGTCATAAACACAGTTGTTCCGTTATCGGCCATATTTCTGAGCCATATTCTCAGCTTTCCCGCGCTCGAAGCATCCAGGCCAACCGTAGGTTCATCAAGGAATACTACTGATGGTTCTCTCATCAGAGCAACTGCAACCATCAGCTTCTGTTTCATTCCATGCGAATAATCACCTATATATTTCCCAAGATAATCGATTTTGAAGGCTTCTGCCAGACTATTGAGCTTCTTAAGCGTTTCTTTCACTGGAAGCCGATATACGTCAATAATGAATTTGACGAATTCCAGGCCCTTTAGATTCTCATACATCTTTGGTTCATCAGGGACAACTGAAATCAACCTCTTAATCTCCATTAGGTCCTTTTGCATATCAAGACCGTCGATGAAAATCTCTCCCAAACTCGGAGAGATTATCCCTGTGAGCATCTTAATGGTAGTTGTCTTTCCCGCTCCATTTGGTCCAAGAAAGCCATAAATTTCGCCGGAAGCAATGTTGAGATTCAGTCTATCTACAGCTACAAAAGTTCCAAACGTCCTCGTAAGGTTTCGGGCTTCAATCATTTTAAGCTTCATAAGCCTTATCATAGAAAGTTGCGGTCTTTGGATGAAACATTAGCTCTATAGTACCAACAGGGCCATTTCTCTGTTTCCCGATGATGACTTTGGTTAATTGCGGTGAATCACTTACTTCACTCTTATCTTTGTAGTAGTCTTCTCGGTAAAGAAACATAACAGTATCGGCATCCTGTTCTATGGCTCCCGACTCACGAAGATCACTTAGACGCGGCATTTTATCCTCTCTTTGCTCCACCGCCCTAGAAAGTTGTGAAAGAGCAACAACAGTGATATTCAATTCCCTTGCGAGGAGTTTCATAGATCTAGAAATCTCCGAGATCTCCTGTTGCCTATTGTCTGATCTGCTTTTAGTATGCATCAGTTGAAGGTAATCAACAAATAGAACCTGAACGTTGTGTTCCATCTTTATCCTTCTTGCCTTAGCTCTCAAGGTTCTAGGATCAAGTGATGGCTCATCGTCAATAATTATCGGCGCGGTCTGGAGAGTGCTGGCTCCATTTGTCAACCTCTTCCACTCCTCGCTTCCAATATCTCCGGCGCGAAGCCGCGAAAGCTCGAAATTCGTCACATTACACAATAATCTCTGCGCAAGCTGTTCTTTGGACATTTCAAGGCAAAAGACAGCCACTGGTAGCTGAAACTTCAGAGCCATGTTGCTTGCCAGGCTCAGAGCAAAGGCAGTCTTACCCATGGAAGGACGAGATGCAACAATAACGAGATCGGAGGGTCGGAATCCCGTAGTGACTTGGTCGAGTCTTCTGTACCCCGATGCAATTCCGGTAATTCTTCCTGTAAGGGCGTTCTCTTTCAACCTTTCCAGATTGTGGAACAATTCATGCATGATCTTTCCAATGTGCTGGTAAGTCTTGGATATCTGGGCTTCGGTTATTTGAAAAATAGCCTTCTCCGCGTTATCTAGTATCTCGTCTGTGTCTTCTCCTTCGTAAGCGTTTTCAACAATCGAACTTGCCGCCGCTATGAGAGATCGAAGTAATGATTTCTCCTTCACTGTCTTACCATAGTAGAAGAAATTCGCAGAGGTTGGAACGACGTCGGCCAACTTTGCCAGCTCCACTTCACCCCCAACTTCCTCAAGTACGCCGCCGGTCCTCAGTCTTTCCGTTACCGAGACTATGTCTACAGGACTTCCTTCATCGAAAAGCTTCTCCATCGTGGAAAAAATTAGCTGATTCTTTCTTGAGTAGAAGTCCCTACCTGTGAGGAGTTCCATTACATCGGGAACAACATCCGGATCTATCAAGATACTTCCGATGACTGCCTCTTCCGATTCAATGCTGTTTGGGGGTACTTTTGTCTTCAAATCGCTCACCAACTTCTTCTAAATATCAGTAGCTATTCTCAACTATCTCCTTTATTAAAACGAAGTCATCGTTGAATACAAACTGGCCTCTCTCTTTGCCAGATCCACCTTTGACGTCGAACTCCTTTTTGATCCTGGAGAGAACCTCTCGACAGTCGTATCCTTTACAAAAGAGATAGATTCTATCACCAGACTTTCCAATGATAAGATACTCCTCAAGTGTGACAAATCTAGGGATCGACAGCAGTACATTTTCTTTATCCTCAAGAAAGATAACTCTAGACGTTGATCCGTTTATCCCTTTTGCAACATAACCCGCCAGTCTTTCAGAAAAGCTCCTGATTGTCGAATTACCTTGTTTAATTTCATTAATTAGAGACGCAATTCTATCCGGCAAATCCAAGTAACTGCACGTAAGTAAGAGAGAGGAATTTGTGATCAATTTATGTTTAGTGAAATAATCATTCAGAGCCCTTTTCCCTGCGACAAAATACACTCTTGCGAGCGATCCTTTCACTTTCTCGTGTTTCAAAATCTTCAGCGGACCAATCTGGGCCGTGCTTTCCACATGAAGACCCGAACAGGCACTTACGTCTATTCCATCGATTTCGACGAGTCTTATCTCTCTTTCACTTTCAGCGATCTCTCTCTTGACTTCTTTTCTAAGATTGTATTTATGGATTTCAGATCCATCTATGAAGAATCTCCTTACTGACCGATCTTCACTCACAAAATCGTTGCAGAGCCTCTCAACATAATCGATCATATCATCTTGAAGAATTCCAAGCGAAAGATCGATCGTTGTGTACTCCTCGCCCATCTGAAACCCTACGGTTTCTGCATCCATTTCGCTAAGAAAGACAGCAGAGAGAAGGTGTTGAGCAGTGTGTTGTTGTGAGATATCTATTCTTCTTTCCTCATCGATTCTAATATCTACCAGTTCACCCTTATGCTTTTCGATCTTCCCATCGATTTCTAAGACAATCTCGTTTTCAATTCTCTTAACGGATTTTATTCTGAAAGTATCTACCTCTCCTCGGTCTCCAAGTTGTCCCGCTTCACCATCAACATAAACATTTCCGTAACATATTTTGATATAGGTAGTACCTTCTCCAAACCATATTTCCCTTACTGCTTCTAACATACATCGCCCCCGGCCACTTGATATTATGTGCAAATATATGTAATAATTATACAGTAGCATCTATATACTCCGTGGGTGATAACTCGAAAAATGAATATGAGGTGATTTGGTTGCAGGAAAGGCCAATCCTTTCGGTGAAAAACCTCTCTACTCACTTCAATATGGCCGAAGGAGTCGTTAAGGCCGTTCAAGATGTGTCTTTCGATCTTCATAGGGACGATGTCTTGGGAATAGTTGGGGAGACTGGCTCGGGAAAGAGTGTGACAGTAAAGACAATTGCCGGAATGACAGATAATCCTGGTTTTATAGCCGGGGGCGAGATCTTATTTTTTACCGATGAATTTAGCAAGACTGGAGAGAAGGAGTATATTGATCTGGCCAAGCTCCCTAAAGAAAGTTTCTCCAGGGTAAGAGGAAAACACGTCGGAATGATTTTTCAAGATCCGATGACCTCCCTTGATCCGATGTACACGGTAGGCAACCAGATGATAGAGACAATTGTCCACCACAAAAAGGTTACCGAAGAAGAGGCTAAAGAGCGCTCGATAAGATTGCTTGAGCAGGTAGGAATTCCCAAACCTTCGGAGAGGATAAATGACTATCCATTTCAATTGTCTGGAGGCCAACGTCAGAGAGTAGTAATAGCGATAGCGCTTTCGTGCGATCCAGAAATTCTGGTAGCCGATGAGCCTTCTACGGCTCTGGATGTCACAGTCCAGGCTCAAATTCTAGAACTGATGAAGGACCTTCAAGAGCAGTTCAACAGCAGCATGATTTTTATTACGCATGATATGGCGGTGATAGCGGAAATTGCCACCAAGATCAGTGTCATGTATGGAAGCTATCAAATGGAGATGGCAGATTCACTGGAGATTTTCGAGAATTCGATGAATCCCTATACTTTTGCTCTTCTTGAATGTATACCGAGACTCGATATAAAGCAAGATCAGCTTCTTCCGATTCCTGGCCAGCCGCCAGTAATGCTTAATCCACCAAATCTTTGTCCCTTCCTTCCAAGGTGTTCAAGGGCAGTTGATAAGTGTTATAAGGAACTGCCAAAGCTTGAACAACTTGAGGATAATCATTTTGTCAGGTGCTGGAACCCAATCACCAATAGAGTGTTGCTGGTCAAGGAGGCTCAAGAATGAAGCTTCTTGAAGTCAAAAATCTGAAGAAGTACTTTCCAATAAAACAAGGTTTCCTGGTCGAAAGAGTCGTTGGTTTCGTAAAGGCAGTCGATGACGTATCGTTTTCTGTCGATCGTGGCAAGACGATTGGCATTGTAGGAGAATCCGGTTGTGGGAAGACTACAATCGGGAAATCGATAATCCGTCTGCATGAAGTAACCGATGGAGAAATGCTTATTGACGAAGAAGACACCACTTTTTATTTCATGAGGAGACGTCGAGCAAAGCAGTACCTCAGAGAGAAATACTTTGATACTTCCAGATTCAACAATGGGGATAGTTCGGAATTCAAACCCTATGAAAAAAAGATGTACGACGTTTACAATAGAGCAGACAAAAACTCAGCAAAGGCTATTGATTATCTCTTCGAAAAGGCGGATCAGAAGAAGAGGCTTTTAAGGAGAAAGGCGCAGATAGTCTTCCAGGATCCAATGTCCTCTTTGAATCCAAGAATGACCGTAGGACAGATGCTAACCGAACCGCTTCTCTTTCACAGACTCGCAAAGGATCTCGATGAGGCCATTGAAAAAGTGAAGGACTTGCTCGTTCAGGTGGGTCTGAAACCGTATCACGTTGATAGATATCCTCATCAGTTCAGTGGGGGCCAACGGCAAAGAATTGCCGTGGCAAGAGCGATAAGCGTCAACCCCGATCTAATTGTCCTCGATGAGCCTACATCTGCGTTGGACGTATCCGTTCAGGCTCAAATTGTAAATCTGTTTGAGAAACTTCAGGAACAGCTCAATGCAGGTTATGTTTTTATTTCGCATAACCTCTCTTTAGTGAGGTTTATATCTCAGGAAGTATCTGTCATGTATCTCGGAAGGATCGTGGAGCAGGGTAATAGTGAGTCGATCTTTAAGAATCCGTTGCATCCTTACACGAAGGCTCTACTTGCCGCCGCTCCTATACCAGACCCTAAGAAGAAACGAAATCGCAAAGACCTTGTAGGTGGACAGGTGCCGAGTCCAATAAACAGACCGTCAGGCTGTTTCTTCAATCCAAGATGCAAATACAGGATGGATATTTGTACTAAGGAGTATCCACCCATGTTCAGGGTGGATGAAAATCATTTTGTTGCGTGCCATCTTTATTCCACATCTCAAGAACAAGGAGGGGAAAGTAAATGAAGAAACTTTCAGTGCTTCTACTGGTTCTCATTGCAGCGGGACTTCTTTTTGCCGCTACAGAATACCATGTAGAAGAGACATGGAACGGCAAGCCCGGAGGCACTTTCTATTATTGGGGCTTGGGAGATCCAAAAACATTTAACTATGACTGGGCACAGGAAACCAGTTCTACCGATCCTCTTGGATTCACAGTGGCAACACTTCTCGAGGCCGATGAGGGCGGTATGCCTACGCTTCCTGGCTTGGCAAAAGACTGGTGGTTCTCTGAAGACGGGCTTACATTCTTCGTTAAAATCAGAGAAGGCCTCCAGTGGTCTGACGGTGCACCATTCACTATCGATGACGTATACTGGACGTTTGTCGATGTGTCATTTATTCCCGAGAACACGGCAAACGGTAATGGTTCTTACCTAGATTCGAACGATCAGCTTCCAGTTGTTGAAATCGTTGATGAAACAACGATTTCCTTCACATGGACTGTCCCTATGGTTACCGCATTGAGACAGGTCGGCTTCCGTCCGATAATGCCAAAACACGTTCTCGAGGAAGTCGTTGCCAACGGAACTTACCCGGAATTCTGGACAATTGCGGACTTTGACAAACTTGTCGGAATGGGACCATTCGTAATAACAGACTATATCGAAGGTGTCAGAATAGCCTTCGAAAGAAACCCATATTACTGGAAAGTCGACGGCAACGGAGTTAAGCTGCCCTACTTTGACAAGCTAAATTATGAGCTCCTTGCAGATCAGAACACCTCTCTTCTTAGATTCGAAGCAGGAGAACTTGACCTTTACGGACCAACTGCTGAGCAGTTCCCAAGGCTAGCAGAAATGGCCGCAGAGAAGGGCTGGATAACGGGCGTTGGCGGACCGGCTCTTGGATCTCAGTTCGTGACCTTCAACTTCAACACGACAGATCCAGTCAAGAATGCATGGTTTAGGAACGACGGCTTCAGAAGGGCATTCGTTTATGCTATGGACAGGGATGCCATCATTGAATCTCTTTACAACGGACTTGGTTCCCCTCTGTACGGACCAGTCTCACCCTCGAGCGGTTTCTACAATCCCGAAATCGAGCAATTCGCTTACAAGTATTCAATTACAAGGGCTAGACTTGAATTAAAGAGAGGCGGCTTCGACTGGCTCGCAGATGGGACCTGTGTCGACGCCGACGGAAACCCCGTTGAGTTTGAGCTTCTTACGAACGCTGGAAACGTAGTTAGAGAAGCAATTAGCAACATCATAGTTGATGGTGCTGCGAAGCTCGGAATCAAGGTCAATTTCAGACCTATTGACTTCAACACTGTTGTTGGAAGACTTCTCGATGCAACTTACGAAGCAGTCGTAATCGGTTTGACTGGAAGTGTCGATCCTGGAACAGGTTGGAACGTCTACAGACTTGATGGCGGTCTGCATTTCTGGAACTACCCTCCGGACTACAATCCTGATGACCACATAACGGAAGACATGTACGTTCTTCCGGACTGGGAGAAGAGAGTCGACGAGATCTATAGACTCCAGACATCTGCCGTTGTCGATCAGGACAGATATGATCTGTTTGCTGAGTTCCAGATGATATTCGCAGAGTATCAGCCGGTGGTCTTTACAATGGCTCAGAACTTCCTTTATGTTTACAAGAACAACATAAAACTACCTGTTGAGAAGCTTACTCCTGCAACTGATCTTCTTTTCCAGCTTGAAGGTTGGTGGAAAGAGTAATTAGCGTGTTTTCCAATGCGGGAGGGCTTCCCTCCCGCTTTTACTACTATTGACTGGAATTATTCGCGAAACATAGAGTATTGAGGAGGGAATAAGGTGCTGAAATATATAGTTAGAAGGCTGATTCTAGCAATTCCCGTTTTGCTCGGGGTCTCGGTTCTGGCCTTCATGATTATATCCGCTGCCCCTGGAGATTTTTTGGATGCATACAGATTGAACCCGTCCATTTCGAAGGAACAACTTACTGTTCTTGAAAGTCAGTTTGGGCTCGATCAGAATGTGTTTGTTCAGTATTTCAAGTGGTTAGGAAATGTTCTCACAGGTAATTTCGGGTACTCTTTCAGCTACAGAATTCCAGTTTTCGAACTGGTTTGGAGAAGACTAGGGGCTACTCTTTTGTTGAGCATCAGCACGATGATATTCACGTGGGGAATTGGTATTCCTCTCGGTATATATTCCGCGCTTCATCAGTACTCTCCCAGCGATCAAGCTTTTTCCTTTCTCGCGTTTATTGGCATTTCTATTCCAAACTTCTTCTTTGCTCTGCTGTGGCTTTTTATGGCGGCAAAAACCGGCTGGTTCCCTATTGGAGGGATAATATCTCAGAACTTCGGCGATATGAGTTTCTTCGGAAAGATTGGAGACTACCTTTGGCATGTTGTCGGCCCTATGGTCACTCTTGGCACGTCCGGGTTGGCCGGCCTGATGAGACAGATGAGAGGTCAGCTTCTAGACCAGCTCAGGCAGGATTATGTCCTGTTCGCAAGAGCAAAGGGTATGCCTGAGAAAAACGTTATATATAAACACGCCGTAAGAAATGCAATAAATCCTATCGTTACCATGTTTGGATATGCTCTTTCCGGTTTGCTTGGGGGGGCTGTCCTGACAGAAACAGTCTTTGGTTGGCCAGGAATGGGAAGGCTTGTTATTGAGGCTTTGAACGCTCAGGATTTGTTCCTTGTTATGGCGACATTACTCCTTTCTGCTGTACTTCTGGTAATCGGCAATTTGCTTGCTGATCTGTTGCTTGCCTGGGTCGATCCCAGAATACGTTATAGGCTGAGCTGAGGGGTGTGAAATGAAGAAGAAAGATATTGTTGATAATAATACATTGCAGAGCACAGAGATCAGCAAAGAGGACCTCTTTGAAGTAAAATACATGAGCCGCTGGCAGCTTGTTTGGAGAGCCTTGAGAAAACACAAGCTGGGTATGCTTTCGCTTTGGATACTGATAATAATGTATCTAATTGCATTGTTCGCCGACTTTCTTGGGCCGAACAGCCCTTACGAACAAACTCAGGGACTGTCTTTTGCACCACCGTCGAAAGTTCACTGGACAGATGAAGAAGGTAAACTTACTGCTCCTTTCATTTATGCCTGGGTTATGGAACGGGATCCTGAAACATACAGGACGACTTTTGTAGAAGGGGTTTCCGTAGGAGCGCTTACAGCTATCGACAAGTTTACAGGTGAGGAAATCACATTTAGAAAGGGCGAGAACGGAGTAATAGATATCTTTCTCACAATAAAAACCGAAAGATACGCTTTAGACGCAGATGGAAATCGGGCTAACATAGGGCAACCAGATTATTCCATAATCCAGAACATCAAATTGAATGAACTGGAGCTTTTCGAGAGGACATTAGTAAGCGAAACCACGAACAGAACAACTATAGACTCTTTGAGCCCTAGCAGATTTAGAGAGCTTCAAAAGATTGGACCGCCTGTGAAGGTTGTTACTGAACGAACACTTCACAGAGTCTTCGCACAGAAAGAAGAGGAGATTGACGATGTTGTTCTTGAAGCCATAAGTCTTTACAACGAAATAATCGATCTTGACGGAGGAGATGTGGAGCTTGCTAAAGAGTTTCTTGCCGAGCTTGAAATCTCCCCTACTCTTCTTGGAGTAATCGTTGAACCGGAAGTCAAGAATTATGAAACCGTAAAGTACCCTGTGAGATTCTTTGTGAAGTCTTGGGAGTACAAGCTCTTCTGGCTGTTCCCGACCAGTATTCATCTTTTCGGTGTCGATCAGCCTTCGAAGCTGCTGTTGTTCGGAGCAGACAGGTACGGAAGAGATGTCTTTTCAAGGATTCTAGCAGGCTCAAGAATTTCCATGAGTATTGGTCTGCTTGCAATAATGATAACTTTTTCTCTTGGTCTCTCCATTGGTGGAGCTGCGGGATATTTCGGTGGAATAACCGATGAAATCCTGATGAGAGTCACAGAAGTCTTGATGTCCATTCCCAGTTTCTACTTGCTGATCTCATTGCGGGCAATACTTCCTACAAGTATTCCATCGCATATGACCTATCTGCTTATTGTCGTGATTCTTAGTTTTATAGGCTGGCCAGGCATGGCGAGGGTCATTCGCGGAATGGTTCTCGGTCTAAAGGAGACGGAATTTGTCCAGGCTGCTGTTGCGATGGGCTATCCGTCTTCTCGTGTGATACTAAGGCACATCATTCCAAACACGGCAACCTACATTATTGTAGCCGCCACTTTGTCAATACCAGGGTATATACTTGGTGAGGCAGGGCTGAGCTTTCTCGGCCTTGGAATCACAGAGCCTTCTGCAAGCTGGGGGTTGATGCTTTCACAGGCGCAGAGTATTAAGGCCATGACTGAAGCGCCGTGGCTTCTTATACCGGGTATCTTCATATTCATTGTGGTCATGGGATTTAACCTTCTAGGCGATGCCCTGAGAGATGCTCTCGATCCTAGATCTCTAGGGTACTAAACCTATAAGAAGTTGATAGATTTGATTTTAAGCGGGTCATTCGACCCGCTTTCTTTATGCGATACTCTATTCCCTACGGACTCGTTTTCAGAAGATAAGACATTCTCGTCAGAAGCAACGCTTTTGTCTAGCCAGGTCTTTCAGGTTCGAAAGCAATAACGTTAACTCTTTTTACTCTGTCCATTTCAGTCGCTCCTTCTCTCTTCCTAGCAGTCCAAAACAATGTGTGTCTGTTCTCAAAAAGACGCACCTCAAGCTTGGAGCGAAATATACTTATGTAGGAATGAAGAAACAGATGTTCTAAGACAAGGATTAGGCTATCTTCCGTGAAGTATTTTCGGCTTTCTTTCGGGAATCCATGACATGAGTACCCTATAGCATTTTATGCCACATTCTATAGGACCGTTGTTTGTTCGGACACGCACACTTTGGGAAGAGATAATGCCAGAGCTCTAACGCGCATCATTCAGAGATATCTGCTGTTCCGTCCGAAGAACATATGCAGCTTGCCTGATCATAGTTAAAAGGGCTGATTTGAAATCCTGTACTTGCAATGCATCTCAATCTCCTTAGAAGAGTGACTGGAAATTCAGAACACTGGTTCAAGAACTATTATAGAGGTAGTCGCTTCGGAATTCTTCCCTATCTTCCCTTAGTACCTCTTTAGATATACCTCTCTCTAGAAGCTGATTGTTGATAATCCTAATGACTCTTCATCCATGTTTTCTTTACTTGAGTCTTTTCATAGAATTTCTGAAAACACTACTCAGCGGAACTTCGTATCATGTGAAACGATATTGAAATATCACTCTCCATTAAATCAAATTCTGTCTCTTCTAGACTTTCTGCTTAAAGAAACAAATCTAAAACCTTCGTGTTTTTTCTGAGGAAGTGAGACCAGTAACAAGACCTCTGAAAAACCAGATGAATCTTATGAAAACTGCCT
>JAFGAP010000205.1 GCA_016933635.1 Kosmotogaceae bacterium | reverse complement strand
TTGCGCGCACTCACTGCTGGGGCGGCCCGGCGGCAAGAATTTCTGAGTGTCGCATGAACAGCCAAGATTGATCGTTGTCAGCTTCATTTATTCGAGTTTTTTATAGGGGAATTGCCCGCTGCAGCCCGTTCGTGAAACCGTTTCGGTCAGGCTGGAGCTTTTCCCTATGCACGCGCTTCACCGTCTGAACTCTGCCCTGCATAAGTCTCTCTTGAATAACCACTTTGCCCCGAGAATCGAGCGTTTACAAGGGTGGTTTAGCTGTCTGAAAACGGGTATCGAAATGGCACAAATGAGCAGAAAGTGAAGCGGAATACCGACATCTGAGACCTTGCGGAGCGCGGGTTGCAAATAACCGGGGAGCGTCTAACCGGGAATGCTTTTTCGTCCTGCGAGTATCTCATTTTTCCCCTATGACAGGCCGCATTTTGAGCGGAAAGACCTCAAAAAGAATTATTCGTTTTTTTGCAGAAAACTCTTGACACAAATTTTTGGGAGAGTATATTAGGCTTAGATTAAGTGTGCTGTATATGGGATAGCCGCACAAAATCCCGATCAGTACCGGAAGGAATGCTC
Source organism: Kosmotogaceae bacterium (assembly GCA_016933635.1). Classification (GTDB taxonomy): domain Bacteria; phylum Thermotogota; class Thermotogae; order Petrotogales; family Kosmotogaceae; genus Mesotoga. The sequence continues at coordinate 1,105 of JAFGAP010000205.1, read as the reverse complement.
GAAGTTTCCACTTACTCCCCCGAAACGGCCGCGTATTCCAGCAAGAAAATAACCTCACTATAGTTCAGTACTGCAAGTCCTCACGAAAAGGAGAAGGCTATGCCTACCAAGAAGAAGGCCACGAAGAAGAAAGTAGCCAAGAAGGCTACCAAGAAGAAGGTCACGAAGAAGAAAGCTACCAAGAAGAAAGTAGCCAAGAAGGCCACCAAGAAGAAAGCCACCAAGAAAAAGGCCACCAAGAAGAAAGTAGCCAAGAAGGCCACCAAGAAAAAAGCTACCAAGAAGAAAGTAGCCAAGAAGGCCACCAAGAAGAAAGCTACTAAGAAAAAGGCAGTTAAGAAGGTCAAGGCGAAGGTAAAGCGGAAGCCGAATGCAGCTTTCATGAAGCCGATGACACCTTCTGAAGCACTCGCCGCCGTGATTGGCGCGAAGGCGATGCCGCGCACGGAAGTCACCAAGAAACTGTGGGCTTATATTAAGAAGAACGGCCTCCAGGACAAGATGAACCGTCGCAACATCAATGCTGATGACAAGCTGAAGAAGATCTTTGGCAAGAACCAGGTCTCCATGTTTGAAATGACCAAGCTGGTTTCCAAGCACCTCAGCTAATAGAATGTTTCCCGCAAGGGATGTGTGTTTACATGACGGCCCCGTGATTTTTACGGGGCTGTCTTCGTTTATCTTCGCTCACAAATCTCTGATATTTTGCCATTTGTTGACACTCGCTTCATTAGGCAACAAGGCGAGTCTTGTCCGCCATGATGATATCCGCGACCTTGCACACGCAGTAGACCAGACAGAATATTGAAACCGACCGGGAACCCATCCTGAAATCACACGTAGAATAGATACAAAACGGCTTCCTCCTCGCCGTAACCATTCTCCGGGCGTGAAGAGCGTCCATAAAAAGTAAGCCCGAGGTCAACACTGCCTCGGGCTTGTCCATTTCTATGGCTGCGGTCTTCTATTCCTGACTGGACGTGATCATCCGCAGCGAACAATTAGGGCCTTGACAGTATCGGATCAGCGCTCGATATTCGCCGTCATCCTCCCAGACATTGAAAATCGCTACACCGTCGCTGGAATTACTTTCAGAAGCCTTAGA
>JAFGAP010000204.1 GCA_016933635.1 Kosmotogaceae bacterium | reverse complement strand
GCGGGTTGCTGGAGGTGATCTGCTACAAGGGACTTGCATTTTTCAGACTCGACGCGAGGCCCTTCATACCAACGAGGGGCGGCTTCGTCTTCATCTGCCTCCATGTTGTTGTGCAGGTATTCAATACTTCCTGTAATTGTAACGCCGCAAATCCACATCCTAAAATAGCCAGCTAACATTTCAACAGGAGTTTCAATCTTTAGAATAAGGCCATTTGCCGTCCATTCAGCAGTTACAATGTTGTTGAATGGAGGAACAGAGTAATATTCTTGGTATTCTTCTTTATACCTGGAAAGATTCTTGTTTTCCCAAGCAACTGATCCATCAGAAGCAATATGTGCTTCCCATATAGTCTCAAGACTTCCAATGTGTTGAAGCGAAAATGTAACTGTAGCAACAGTATCTGTGTACTTCCAGAACCCGATATCAAGTCCATCTACATCTGGGGCTGCAAATGGAAACAAGCAGTCTTCTTCTGTTGAAAGACTTCCATCCAGATTGCATTTCTTTCTCCATTGACTATACCTTGAATCATAGGGAGTCGTCATCGTGGCAGAAGATATTATTGGAGGAAGGCCGTTTTCGTCCTGCTCAAACGGATACTTGAATGTTTTCCCGGCGAGCGTATACGACGTATATCCTTGAGCATCTGTATGCCAAATGAGTTGCCTTACAGTTTCACTATAGATCACATAATCATCAACTTTATTGAGCTTTCTGTATCCAACTATTACTGCACGCTCGGCATCGTCTGCACGTTTGATTGAGGTGGAACGAATAATGTTCCCATTGGCCACAGAGAATTCATAGTGAGATTCCGGGGATTCTACAGCAAAGGGCAATATCTCGATGGAACCATCAGGACGGTCCGTGTAATAGAAGCCACAATCAAAAAGCACCTTCTCAAGCTTTTTCTGCAGGTCGGTATTTGGTGCAAGTCGTGCGATAGGAAGTGCCACAAGGATTGACGGGGCCGTCACCCCACGTGTCCAGCCCATGAGGGAGACAATCTGGTGAATAAATGAATGGGCCGTATCATCGGGTGAACAGACAACAACGTCGTCTCCGTAATCAATCATGGCTCCTGAGTGAGTTCCCCGAAGACGATCAGAGGCGCCAAGGCATTCGACCTTGATAGTATCACCAGCTCCCTTACCAGAAAACTCGAAAGAGGAGACCGGCCGAACATACCCAGTAAAGAGCGGCGTGGTTCCATCAAGTATCTGCACCTCGACATCATCATCGGAGAGCAGCGCTGCGAGAGCGCCCTCAAAGAACACTTCAAACCGGGCTGTTGAAACAATGTGACAGAAGTTTTTCCCATATTCAGGCTGTTCAATTTGAAGAGATCCTCTCCGTAGAAGGGAACGGCTCCCGAGATTGGTTGCTTCTATAGATGTGGTTCCCTTTGATATCAGAATGCGAATATTCATGCAGCTTCCCCTTCACGAGCAAATTCCTTGATGAACTCCCAGACTTCTCGCGCTTGTTCGCGAGTCGTCCCGGCCCCAAGAGTCATGTAGAAGTTGAAGACATTTCCCCCGCCTGTGATTCCTAGTTCCCGTAGGCGCTCCGGGCGAAGGGGAAGAACAATCTCATCATATCCACGCTCTCCGGCTATGACCGTGCCACTGGTAGTGCCCTTGAGGATGCCCCCGTCATAAAGGGCTGTATATTTTTGTGAGGCCACCATGGCTGCCTGCAGGGCTCCTGCTGTTCCAACAATACCGGCGAGAAGGAGGTTCGGAAGAGCGCCTGCAATCCCGACTGCAGTCGATATGGCAATTTCGGCCAGCTTGTTCTGCTTCTGTTGTTCGAACTGTTTGCGGTTAAGTGCATCTTCTGCCTTTGCAAGCTGTTCATTGAGTCTCTTCTCTTCTTGCTTCTGTCG
>JAFGAP010000203.1 GCA_016933635.1 Kosmotogaceae bacterium | reverse complement strand
GTGAAGGTATGATTTCTCCTCCGTCGGGCACCAGTCCGTGCCCGGCGTTTTTCACGATTATCAGTTCACTATAGCATCCGGCAGCGGCAAGCTCTTCGAAGAAGCGTTTCGATTGATCAACTGGCACTACAAGATCGCTGTCACCCTGAACTATCAGAAATGGTGGGGAATCTCTATTTACATAGTTGATTGGACTCGCTTTACTAAGTATTTCCTTTTCATTCCCGAAGATCAACTCCGCCACCTCTCTCTCAATACCTTTTAATAGAGTTACAAGATCGGTGGGTCCGTATAGATCAGCGACACAGAAGAGATCTTCATCCTGACCTGAGTATTCGTCTTTAGAAAACATGCCGGCGTTTGCAGTCAATGCAGCTAGAGCCACAAGATGTGCACCGGCGCTTGTTCCGAAGCCTCCGATAGCTTCAGGATCAATCAGTAATTCGGTGGAATTCTCTCTTACAAATCGAATTGCCGTTTTTACGTCAATGACCTGCGATGGGAACTTCCATTTGGGGGCGAGCCGGTAGTCGATGGAGAATACGATGAATCCGGCTCTTAGAAGTTCACCGGCCACCATTACGCCGGGTCCACTCCTTTTGTCTCCAGTAATCCAGGCGCCCCCATGAACATACAGTATTGCAGGTCTTGGAGCAGTAGTTCCGGCAGGATAGTAGACATCCATTGTGAGAATTTCTCCATCGACTTCCGAATAAACGATATCTTCTTCGACTACGAAATCAACTGCAGGTAATTCTTCGGTGCCTACTTTTAGGCTCTCGAGGGAGAAATCTCTGGCCGTTCTGGAAGCCAGAAACAATTGCTTCAGAAGATCTGCAAATGCCGTTGTCTCCGACAGAGAATCCGCGGCGACATTCATAGGGCAAAGCAAAACACAGGAAATGGCAATAATTAGGATCTCTTTTTTCAACTTCATCTTTGCAAAATCCTCTCCGTTAAGGAAGTATATTTATCACTCCCAGCACAATAGCTGCCAGAGATGAAATTACGGTCACAGTCAGCCAGATATTATTCGTTCTTCTCAGCGAAGAAATCTCTTCTGCCGTGGCTTCTCTAGATTTTTTTACTGCTTCTTCGGTTATTGCGATAATTTCATCTCGGGTTACAACTCTCTTTTCTAGTTCTTTCGTCAGAGTCGACAGCTGATCGCTGGTCTTTGAAAGATCCTCTTGGGTAAGCAGCAAGTCATCCTCGATCCTTTGAATCGCCTTCAGGTTGCTATCGATTGCTGCAACGGAGCCATCGAAATTCCCCTTCATACTGTCAAGACCCACAGACACTCTGGCAAGAGTGTCTTCAAGAACCCCGAGGGAAAGACCCAACTCTGTGACTGAACTCCTTATTTCAGAGAGATCTGCGCTGATATTTAAGATGTCATCGGTTAACTGATTTCTGGAATTCTCGAAAGTCTCGATCGATACACCTTCGGGAGGAATAGACTCTCTCAAGGCTATTAACTCGGAGTTGAATTTTACAAACCCCCGTGACAAACTGTCGGCAATTTCCCGAAGTTGGAGTATCTCAGTTTCAAGTTCATCCATATTTATCCTGCCTGTTCCAAAGACACTGGTTTCAATATCTCCGACTTTTTCCTCAAGTATTGGAAGAATATCTTCTGCCGAAGAATAGAATTCCTCAAGAGAACTTATTCTGTCAGAGAGAATGCGAGTCGCAGATTCCGAAGCGGTGAGCCTCGCCTTGATCTCTTCAAAATCAGATAGAGAAGTCTCTGCGGCGATTACCCTCTTCTCAATGTCCGAGAGACCCTCGGACAGTGAGCTAGACTTTTCCATCTGAGAGAGGGCCTGTTCTGACACGTAGTCGGACAATGCATCTACTTCGGCAATTATTTCTACGAGCAGCTCACTATTGGTCGCGATGCTTTCGCTGTTAGTTTTCGAGGTGAGCTCTACAAAGTCCAGGTGAGCTGTCAGACTGTCAAGCACATCTCCGAGCTCACTTCTCATTGTGCTGATTTCTTCCGACTGCAACCCGATAAAGTTTTTCATTCCCAGCAGTTCGTTCTCAGCCGCTGATAAGGATGTTGAAATCTCGCCGATCTTATCGTTGATCGAAGCAATCTCTTCGGAATCAGATTGTTGAACCGTGATTTCCCGTAGACTTACAACCGTGTTCTCAAGATTTTC
>JAFGAP010000202.1 GCA_016933635.1 Kosmotogaceae bacterium | reverse complement strand
TTTGGAAATGCTCTTCAAAATAGACACTACCCAACGCAAGCGGTCCCCCCCGCTCCAGCGGTGATTTAGGATCAAGAGTTAAGAAGAACCGGGTCTAGGGTTATGAGGTGTAGGATCTCGCAAGCCCTTCTTCTTAAACTAGCTCAGTAGTGTAAGATCGATTTGAATGATCTCTCGTAGGTCAGTTCTTGTTTAACAGCAAGTGCCTGCGTTGCACTTGATAACCAATGATTTTTATGGAGGCGCCAAAGGTGGATTTTGTCCTTGATAAGGGAAGGGGACCGGAACTCCTTCTATCATTGTTCAGGCTCAATAACCATGAAAAGATGACTCCAAATGACGGAGATTCTCTTGAAGGCCTCTCCGATTTGGTTTTCAGAGTAAGGCTTTCTCTCTCGGAAGAAACTCTGTCATCACTCGAGAGACTCTTCAGCTGGGAGGCCTTCTTTGCTTTGAAGATAATTCCTTACTTCTTCCTCGAAGGTTCGCCTACTCCGTCAGATCTACTGAAGATGATAGAAACGATATCTCCCGAACGGCTCCTTTCGATGTTTCTGAGAGACGATTTCACACCGCCTGAAGAGAAGACTGACGGCTTTTTCAAGTCTTTGGAAGAAAATGAAAAGGTCGCTCTAGAGTATGTTTCATCTATTCATTCGCTCTCTTCCTCTGACAGATATGAAGCATTTCAAATGCTAATGGCCCAGACTAAGACACATGAATCTTTTCTTGGACTGCTTCGTTTTGCCGCAAAGCAGATAACTTCAGTCGTTGGATTTGAAAATCCCATCGGATATGGAGAAGGGATTCTCCTTCAAAACACTGAGCGATTCGGAAGCGCGTTCTTAGCCTTTCTGCTGGATATAGAAACTTCATCTCTCTCAGACAAAATGATCAGGCTTCACGTCTCGGAGTTTCTCGGAGGCTCAGTAATAACAATTGAAGTTCCAGAGAAAAACTCCCTCATATCACTCGTGGGAGTAGATAGAATTAGAAAGAGGAGTCTCTCACATGAGAAAAGGAGCGCTGCAGGAGTTATTAGTGCGATGTCTGGTCAGAATTCGCTTCGTATTCTTAATATTGTCAACCGGTCAAGGCAAAGTATCGATCAAATAGCCTTTTCGACCGGAGTACATCGTCATGAGGTCATGGAGGTCCTTGCGGCATTGTGCAGGCAAGGTCTAGTGATTCCGGAAACCTATGAGAATGAGCTGGCTTTC
>JAFGAP010000201.1 GCA_016933635.1 Kosmotogaceae bacterium | reverse complement strand
AGGCGTATCCTAATTGGCTAAGGAGCCGGTCTTGAAAATCGGTGGGGTTGACGCCCCTTGTGGGTTCGAGTCCCACCGCCTCCGCCAAAACCGGGGAATTCCCCGGTTATTTCTTTAGCGGGCCGAAATCAGAAAAAGGCCATATAGTCAACATCGGACTACCGATTATTGCTTCCTCAGGAACGAATCCAAAATACCTGCTATCGAAACTGTTCGTTGAATTATCGCCCATCATAAATCGGAACCCTTCCGGCACGGTAACTCTGACCTCACCAGTTGAGGGGTCCTGAGTGATGTACTTCTCCAAACCGAGGGGCTCCAAAACCGTTTCGAAGAACTCCGTATATTCGATCAGCCCCTTATAGGCTTGAAAAAGTCTGTAATAAGGGGAGAATCTTACCGAAGGATCGTCGGGGCGAGCCAAGCCTAAATAGAAGCTGGGGTCGTAAAACACTCCCTCTCTAACATACCGCCTTTCTTCAAGTGCAGGTGGAATCTCACCATTTACGTAGAGCTGGTATACTGGATTCGCCGCAGTATAATCAGGTGCTCTTCTGAGTTCAAGAACATCTCCGGCCTTCCCAACCAATCGCTTTACATATTTGACATGCCCCCTGTACTTGGCAGGAGCGAAAAGATCCATGAACTTATCAAACCCTCTGAGATACTTCTGAGACTCAATATCTACATAGGGCGTCCAGAATACCACTATGTCCCCGTAATCAGGCTCTCTGTATTCGTAAGTGATTTTCTCCACAAACAATCTGGCAGGAGGATTTATGGTAGGTATCATGGAACCTGTCGGTACCAGCATCGTCTCAAAAACAAATAAACGAATTATCGTACCAAAGACAACAGCATAAAGAATCGCCTTTCCCCACTCTTTAACTTCGTGGAGAAAGCGCGATCCCTTCTTGTCAGAAACCTTTTCCGACTTTTTGGCAGACACTTGGCCTCAGTCCCTTTTCTCTTTTATCTTAACCTTACCCTTCACGTCTCTAATGTAGTAGATCTTCGCTCTTCTTACCTTTCCCCTTCTAAGGACTTCAATCTTCTCGAGAGAAGGGCTTGTGAATGGAAATATTCTTTCCACACCTATGCCGGCAGCTCCGACTCTTCTGACTGTAAAGGATTTACCCGTCCCACTGCCTCTAATTCCCATTACAATTCCCTCAAAGGCCTGAATTCTCTCTTTGTTCCCCTCTTTGATTCTAACGCTTACTCTAACGGTATCGCCCGGGCCCATTTTTGGCAGGTCGTCCCTCAAATGCTCGTTTTCCAGAGATCTTATGTACTGATCCATCTTAATCCCTCCTAACATCTATTGTATCTTCATGAATTAATCTATCTAAAACTATCGCAACTGCTGCTCTCACAGAGAGGTGGTTGAAATCCGAATTCGCTCTAAGCGGTTCAAGAGCATAGTCACAAATCTTCTCAATTTCACCGGGTAAGCCCCAGCTTGTTCCAAAGAGGAGAAGATGGGGTTTTTCACTTTCATCGATTATCTTTCGCATGGCATCAAAAGTAAGCCTATCCTTTCCCCTCTTTGCCGAGGTAAAAATTACGTTTGGTCTCTGCCCTTCGACTTCTTCTATTTGCTCAAGAACATCCTCAACGTAAGATGCCCTCTCAACAACTGTAAGAGCTTCGCTTCTGCTTGGGTTGTACTCCTTCCCGAACTCCTCAAGCCAGTAATTCAGAACATTATCTACTATCTCTCTCTGAGCAGGAAGATTGCTTACCACAAAGTAACCCTTCACATTATATGTTCTGCAGGTTCGGGAAATATCGTGAACATCCAGATTCGTCACGGCGCTGGAAACGATATTTCCGTGTCTGCCCAAAACAGGGTAGTGAATCAAAGCGAGATATATGTTATTCAACATCCTTTTTCAGCTCCTTGAAGAGCATTAGCAGCGCCTTCTTGTCATTTAGGTCAAAATCGTGCTTCAGAAAAATATCCGGCCTTCTTTCAATGGTTCTAAGTAAACTTTCCGTTCTTCTATGAATATCTATCATTTCGTGGTTCCCACTGAGCAATACTTCGGGCACTTCCATGCCGTCTACCTCTCTGGGTCTTGTGTAATGAGGATAATCAAGAAGATCGGAAAAGAAAGAATCGTTAATTACCGACTCCATGTCGCCGACAACTCCGGGAACAAATCTCGAAATAGCCTCTATCATTAGCATGGTCGGAATTTCTCCGCCACTGAGCACAAAATCACCGATCGAAATCTCCTCGTCAACGGAATTCATTGCTCTTTCATCTATTCCCTCGTAACGCCCACAGATGAAAACTATGTGACGAAACTTACTCAATTCAAGAGCTTTTCTATTGTCAAAGAGCTTACCCTGCGGAGATGGGTAAACAACGTGGGGCCTACTTCCATCCGGAAAGCGACTTGCAATTGCTTTGATTATTGGTTTGGCCTTCATTACAAGGCCGCTCCCCCCTCCGAATGGGTAGTCATCGGTTGTTCTGTGACGATCATCGGTGAAGTCTCTGATATCCACCGATTCAAAAGCAATTATGCCGTTCTTAATAGCCCTTGATATTACCCCCCAGCTGAAGACCGTTTCAAACAACTGGGGAAAGATCGTCAAAACCTCTATCTTCATTCGGGCTTGACCTCTTCGAATTCCATCGACCTGGCAACAATCGTCTTGTCTTCAACATTGAGCTCGAGTATATAGTCTCTTATGATAGGAATCAGCTCTTCACGAACGGTCAAATCTTTCTCTTCCCGAACAACCACCATAACATCGTTTGCTCCCGTTTCTATGATATCTTTTACAGTGCCTATGAGACTGCGGTGTTCATCGAATACTCTGCTACCCAGAATCTGAAAGTAATAATACTCTCCCTCTTTCAGTTCAGGCAAGATACGTTCTTCAACGTACATATGAAAGCCCACAAGCCTTTCTGCCTGACCCATAGAGTCAATTCCCTCGAAATGCAAGATCCATCCTTTGTTGGCTTTCCTGGCTCCGTCGATTAAGGTTACGAACCGCGAACCGGTCTTTTCATCATAAAGCAGGACCTCCTGGAACTCTTTGAAAGCGGTTTCGTCTTCAAGAGCAACTTTTGCTTTCATCTCTCCACGAAGTCCGTGAGGCTTCACTATTCTCCCGATTGGAACCATTTCCTCCAAAGGCTTGTCTTTCAATTCTCTCATCTTACCACCTTTAGGATAAAACTCTCCTTTGATGATCCGGCGAGTGCGTTGAGAAGAACATTGATTGACTTGATAGTTCTACCATCTTTTCCAATTATCTGGCCGACATCTTCTTCCGCAGCGCTGATTTCAAAGACCGTGTTTCCGTTGTCGTCTACTGCTTCAGTAACAGCTATCCGATCGGGCTCCCTCACTATTCCTTTCAGAATGTGTTCTAACACTTCCTTCATTACTCTGCTTTCTCTCCAGATTCTTTGACATACTTCAGCTCGTGAACCTTCTTCATAACTCCGAACCTTGCAAGAATCGATCTTGCGGTCTCAGTCGGTTGAGCACCTTTCATTATCCAGCTCACTGCCTTGTCTACATCAACGCTCATAATACCGGGATCTCTTATAGGATCATAGAATCCCAGAGAGTCAATATAAGCCCCATCTCTACGCTTCTGTGAATCCACTACGACAAGCCTGTAAAAAGGCCTGTTTCTTCTACCCATTCTTGTAAGCCTAATCTTTACCATTCTTTGCGTGCACCTCCTGATTCTTTACTATCTAAAATGGAAATCCTTTCATGCCTTTAAGTAGTTTTCCTTTTCGTCCGAACTGCTTCATCATACTTTTCATCTGATCGTACGACTTAAGGAGTTTGTTGACATCCTGAATCGTTGTTCCGCTACCTCTAGCTACTCTTTGCTTTCTAGAATAGTTCAGAAGCTTTGGGTTCCTTCTCTCTTTATACGTCATAGAGTGGATAATTGCCTCTGTTCTCTTCATGCTTTTTTCGCTTCCTGCAAGATCAACGTCTTTAGGAGCACCAGGTATCATTTCCATGATATCTGCAATCGACCCCAGCTTTTTTACTTCTTTCAGTTGGTCCAGAAAGTCCTCAAGATCAAACTTGTTCTTTAGGAATTTCTCTTCCATTTCTTTGGCCTTTTCCTCGTCAATGTTAGACTGCAGCTTATCAATGAGCGACAAAACATCACCCATTCCCAGTATTCTTCCTGCAACTCTGTCTGGATGAAAGGCCTCAATACCGTCGGGCTTTTCAGAGATTCCAATGAACTTGACGGGTTTTCCCGTTACATGCCGTATTGAGAGAATTACTCCTCCTCTCGCGTCGCCATCAAGCTTTGTTACAACGAACCCAGAGAGCTCGAGTGCTTCGTTAAATGCCTTCGCAGAATTCACGGCGTCCTGTCCAGTCATGGCATCGACAACCATTAGTATCTCATCGGGCTTTACAACGGAGACGATTTCCTTCAACTCTCTCATCATTGTATCGTCGATGTGAAGTCTGCCCGCGGTATCTAGAATCACGACATCATTTATGTTCTTAACCGCCTGCTGCATTGCTTCCTGAACAATTCTTAAGGTATTCTTTCTGTCGCCGGTGAAAACAGGCATATCTATTTGCTTTCCGAGTTGCATCAGTTGATCTATTGCCGCCGGTCTGTAAACGTCTGCAGCTACGAGAAGAGGTTTTCGGCCTTCCTTTCTCAACAATGTACCCAGCTTGGCCGTAGTAGTCGTCTTTCCACTTCCCTGAAGACCCACCATCATTATCTTCGAAGGCTGACTTGAAAGCTTCAATGGGACCGATTTCTCACCAAGCATTTTGATCAATTCGTCTCTAACAATCTTTATGAACTGCTGATCAGGCGAGAAGGACTTCAATAACTCTTCCCCAAGTGCCTTCTCAGTGACTCCGTTTATAAACTCCTTGACAACTTTATAGTTGACGTCTGCCTCCAGCAGCGATAACTTGACCTGCTTTACAGCATCTTCTATATTCTTCTCAGAGATTCTTCCCTTTCCGCTTAGCAGCTTAAAAGCTCTGCCCAGCTTTTCCTGGAGATTCTCAAACATCCGAACACCTCCGCAGCTTGAAAAGTATACAACGGGCCAGCGTTTGTATGTTGAACTTATCTGAACAACAACAGTGATTATCAGGCAAGTATATTAATTTTTAGTTACCGTGAAGGTATCAATATACTTAATTAATCTATGAATCTTCGAAGAAAGTGTTTCTAAGGATTATTATCAATCATCCATCCTGGCATCTAAAATCTCTATAATAAAGGATAAAAGAGGATAATGACTTTTCAACCCCAGTCTTCCGCATTCAGTTTTTTGTAACAATCCCTACAAACAGCAATGTATTTTTCCATACCACCTATATCTATTTCGCTATCAGTTGGACCTGAAATTCTGTGAGTAACGGTGGCATTGTACTCACCGCATAAGTGACAGACAGCCTTCTTCTTTACTACCTCATCTGCCGCAGCCATCAGATTCGCTGTTACGGCAAAAGGTCTGTGCTTGTAACTTAGATCGAGACCAACACAGAACACATCTACACCGCTGAAGATTATCTCTTCTACAATGCGAAGGAGGTTTTCGTCAAAAAAATTGATCTCATCAATAAAGATCGCGTCAAGTCTTCCCTTCTCCCGGGACATGATTTCCTTGATTTCGGAGGAATCGAAAACATTTATCGCTTCCGCCATCTGACCGGAGTGACTTACAACATGATCAGAAGAGTATCTGTCGTCTATTACTGGTTTAAAGACCTTTATTCGCTTTTTTCCAAGTGTATAAATTTCAATCATGGAAAGAAGCGTCGAGGTCTTCCCCGAATACATTGGTCCCACAACAACCGTAAGCTTACCAGACATATCCTCAACCCCTTTTCACGTAATTGAGACTGCTCCTTATCCCAAGCATAAATTGCTCGACCGACGTGGTCTGCGAGCAGAACTTTCCGCTTACCCTTACTGCCTCTCCAATAGCTTCTTCGGGAGATGCTCCGTTAACTAGAAGCAGCGAAAAAACCGATCCAAATATGTCCCCGCTTCCGAAGCGATTCTTCCCAACCACGGGCGGTAAATAATCCTTACCAGCAAAGTAAACGCCCTTTTCTGAAGCCTTCACAATTACGCGGCTGCCTCTTCTTTCAATTGACATGTAGTCATTTGCCAGAATAAAATCATATTGCTCTAGCCCATCCAGACCTTTGAACTCATGAAAGGGTGATGGATCAACAACTTTGATCCTAGCTTTCACCGAACTGATAACCGATGCCGCTTGTTGGCCAATCTCAAGAGTACTGTAGAGCAAATCGTATTCTTCATCGATCAGCATTCTTACCAGCTCTTGGTTTAAGTGGACAGACTTAGGTTTCTGCACGGCAATCACATCAGAACCGCTGAAGAGAAAAATACCGTGCGCACAATCAGGCATAACGGGGATGGATCGGAAAACCCACCGATTAGAATCGCGAACACCAAAACAACTCAGAAAGAGGACTTCAACACCAAGTAAAGAAAGGCAGGCGGCAACATTGAATGCCGATCCGCCATCGGTCTTGACTATACTGGCTTTGTGACCGCTGCCCGATACTTCAACATCCTCTAAATAGCCTCCAAGAACTAGAGCCCTAATCTTACTTCGTTCTGTAAAGTCTGTCACCGGCATCTCCTAGACCCGGTATTATATAGGCGTGGTCGTTGAGTCTTTCATCGAGAGCTGCCGTAAAGATCTTAACGTCGGGATGATTCTTCTCGATAAATCTCACGCCCTCCGGAGCGGCGATGAGACACATTAGCGAGATCTGCTTCGCCCCGGCTTTCTTCACAACTTTCAGAGCCCACGATGAGGACACTCCCGTTGCCAGCATGGGATCTAGAACGAACAGCTGAGTATGTTCATCAACACTCGGAAGCTTTGAATAGTACTCCACTGGCTGTATTGTGTCGGGATCTCTATATATCCCGATGTATCCGACCGAAGCGTTAGGCATCAGTGAAAGAACTCCTTCCACCATCCCCAGGCCGGCCCTGAGGATGGGTACGACCGTCACTTTCTTATCCTCTATACATTGACCCACCATCTTTACCAGCGGTGTTCTGATTTCCTTATCGTACGTTGGTATATGCCTAGTCGCCTCGTAAGTGAGGAGCAGTGTGATTTCCTTTAACAGCTCTCTGAATTCCTTAGGGCCGGTCTGGTCATCTCTCATTATTCCAAGCTTATGCTGAATAAGCGGATGGTTAACTATCGTAAGTTGGTCAAACACCTGCATCACTCCTGTAAACCAGATCTGAATACAGTGGGAATTTGCTTGCCAGAGTCTTAACTTCCTCACTGATCTCTCTCACCTTTGACTGTGAGATCTCACCCTTTTCGCCCTCAATGCTCTCTAGAACACGGATAATCAAATCGGCAATCAATGGCATTTCTTTCTCAGTCATGCCCCTTGTAGTGACCGCAGGAGTCCCGATCCTTATGCCACTAGTAACAAATGGTGACCTGGTTTCTTTTGGGATAGTGTTTTTGTTGACCGTTATATCCGCTTTTTCTAGGGCCTTTTCTGCAGCTTTTCCCGTGACATTCATAGGATTCAGATCAACGAGGAATAGATGCGTGTCTGTACCGCCAGATACTATCCTAAGACCTTTTTCTTCAAGCGACTTCGCCAGCCTGCGAGTATTGTAGATGATGTTCTGCTGATAAACCTTGAATTCGTCTCTTAGAGCCTCACCGAACGAGACTGCTTTTGATGCTATCACATGCATGAGCGGACCACCTTGAGTACCCGGAAATACCATCTTATCAACCGACTTTGCGATCTCCTCGATGTTTGTAAGAATCATTCCCCCTCGTGGCCCTCGCAGGGTCTTGTGCGTAGTAGTAGTCACAACATGTGCAAAGTCGAGCGGATTAGGATAGAGCCCTGCAGCTACCAGCCCCGCAAAGTGGGCCATATCTACCATCAACATGGCGTTGATCTCGTCGGCGATTTCTCTGAATTTCTTGAAATCTATTATTCGCGAATAAGCGCTTCCACCGGCAACAATTACGGAAGGTCTAGCATCAAGAGCAACTTTCCTCACTTCGTCATAGTCGATTACCTCAGTTTCTTCATCGACTCCGTAAGAGACTACATTGAAAAGTTTTCCGGAGAAATTGACCGGAGATCCATGAGTTAGATGGCCCCCATGGCTCAAAGACATTCCCATAATCGTATCACCTGGCTTAGCAATTGCCAGATAAGCGGCCATGTTTGCCTGTGAACCCGAGTGAGGCTGAACGTTCACAAACCCTGCATCAAAAAGCTTTTTGGCTCTTTCTCTCGCCAGATCTTCAACTTCATCAACGAAGACACATCCACCATAATACCTTCTCGAAGGATAACCCTCTGCGTATTTGTTCGTCATTACCGATCCCATTGCCTCCATTACAGCCCTGGAAACGAAATTCTCCGAAGCGATCAGCTCAAGTCCGTTTCTCTGTCTTTCCAGCTCTTTGAACATTATGTCGAAAACCTGTTTATCAGTTTTTTCTAGAGATTCCCACATTCAGATAACCTCCTCAGGATTCTTCTCAAACATTTCTCTCAGCGATACGTCGTATGGCGGCCTCGCAATACCCTTTTCTGTGATTATTCCTGTTATCAAACTCGACGGCGTTACATCAAAAGCTGGGTTGAAACACTTCACACCTTCTGGAGCAATCTGTTGATTGCCTAGGTGAGTTATCTCACTATGGCTCCTCTCCTCTATAGGGATTTCCTCTCCAGAAACGGTCGTTAGATCCACGGTGCTAAGTGGGGCAACTATGTAAAAAGGAATTCCATGCCTCTGGGCAAGTATTGCGATGGAATAGGTCCCAATTTTATTTGCGGAATCTCCATTTGCAGCAATTCTATCTGCTCCGACTAGCACCAAATCAATGAATCCCTTCTTCATTACCCATCCTGCCATGTTATCGCATATAAGTGTCACGTCGATCCCTGATTTGATGAGTTCCCAGGCTGTCAGCCTCGCTCCCTGAAGATAGGGGCGAGTCTCATCGGCGTAGATTTTGATCCTCTTACCCTGTTCCGCAGCAGCTCGCATTACGCCGAGAGCCGTACCGTAATCGACTGTTGCAAGAGCTCCGGCGTTACAGTGAGTTAGAATTCCGTCCCCATCTCTCACCACAGTTGCTCCATTTCTCCCTAACGCCTTATTAATCTCGATATCCTCTTTTGCAATACTCAGGGCCGCTCCCTCGAGCGAATCGATGAGTTCCTTTCTATTCAAGCTCCTATTTGAAAAAAGAACGTTTTCCATCCTTTCCAGGGCCCAAAAGAGGTTCACGGCAGTAGGCCTGCTATCTGAAAGCCTTCTCTTAACAGTTGTCATATGGTCGAAAAAGACCTCATCAGATGCATTCGCTAATTCCCGCGCACCGAGCAAGTAACCGAAGGCTGCAGTGGCACCTATTGCCGGAGCGCCTCGGACAATCATTTCTCTGATGGCAAGATAGACATCTTCATGGTTCCTGCATTCGACATACTTTTCTTCTATAGGAAGCTTCCTCTGATCAATCAATATCAGGCGTTCTTCGCTCCACTCAAGCGTCAAACTCTTGAAATGGCTCACTAAATCTTCACCCTTTTCACTATCTCCCTCACAGCTGATCTGTAGGCGGCTTCGAGCTCAGATCCTCTCATGTTTGTCACAATGCTCTTCCCAGTGTCTGAAAAACCAACCAGTGCAGGATCAAAGGGAAGAGAACCGATGAGCGGAATGTTGAAGAGATTTTCAAGGTCCTTTCCTCCGCCCTCGCCGAAGAGTTTTATCACTTCTCCACAGCGCGGACACCTCAAGTAAGACATGTTCTCGACAATTCCAAGAATATCTCTGTGCATTGTCTTGACAAGGTTAATCGCTCTCTTGACATCCTGGACCGCTACTGCCTGAGGAGTCGTTACTACAACGGCTTTCAGATCGGTCAGAGTCTGCAGAACGGTGAGCGGCTCGTCTCCGGTTCCTGGAGGAGAATCGATTACGAGAAAGTCTAGTTCACCCCACATAACATCCCCGAGAAACTGATAGATCGCTGTTGTCTTCATTGGCCCACGCCAAATGACTGGAGCATCTTCTTCAACGAAACTTGAGATACTAATAACTTTCAGGTTAGGCAGAACCTCGGGAGGGAAAATCTGTCCTTCCACAACTTCGGGCTGCTTTTTCAGACCGACCATCCTGGCTACGTTTGGTCCATGGAGATCTATATCCATCAGACCCGTCTTGAAGCCTTCATCTGCAAGAGCCAGCGCTAGATTGACTGCGACCGTCGACTTCCCGACTCCGCCCTTTCCAGACATTACGAGTATCTTATTCTTTATTGACTTAACGTTGTCTCTTATGGTTTCCATTCTCTCTGCCATTTCTTTTGGATTCACTCTTCTTCACCTTCATATTCAATTCTCATTGACAAATCAGCCGTTTTGCCAAGCATAGCCGAGACAGAACAGTATCTTTCCTGAGAAAGGCTAACCGCCTTTTCTATCTTATCCTTTGGCAGTTCCTTGCCAGAGAAGTGATATACGAGTTCGATGCTCGTGAAGACTTTCGGATGTTCCTTTGCATACTCGTAGTTTGCAGAAATCCAGTACTCGTAGTCCGTAACCTTCATCTTGGAGAGAATCGAAACTACATCCATTGAAGTGCAACCCATCAACGCTGCCATTACCGTCTCCATTGGAGTCGGAGCCGACCCATCGCCTCCAGAGCTTTCACTTGCATCCATATGTATATCATGGCCTGAAGGAGTCTTTGCGTAGAAGGCCATCTTTCCTATTCTCTTTGCAGAGTATTCCATTGTCCTTCATCTCCCTTCAAAAAAAAAGGGCCTGAGCCCCTTTTAATTTCCATTCAACGCCGATTTGGCGATCTCACAATACTCTTTGAACGTTCCAAAATCGTTGACTGCAAGATCGGCAAGCATCTTTCTGTTTATATTTACTCCTGCAATCTTCAAACCGTGAATCAGATCATTGTACTTAGTTCCCGCGATTCTTGCGCCGGCATTGATTCTAGTAATCCAGAGCTTCCTGAAATCTCTCTTTCTTACCTTTCTTCCTGCGTAGGCGTACACTCCTGATCTTATGTAATACTGCTTCGCAAGTCTGTACCTTCTGCTGAGCGCACCCCTGTATCCTTTAGCGGCTTTCAAGTATTTTAGCTTTTTCTTCTTAGAATTTACTCCACCTTTTACACGCATCTAAATCTCACCTCACAAAAGGGTCAAATGCCCAGGCTTTTCTTAACTTTCTTCTCGTATCCGCCCTCGACCAGTTTCCACTTTCGAGCCTCACGACGGCTGCTTTCGCTCTTCTTACCGGTATTGTGGCCAGTTCCAGATTGATTTCTCATAATCTTACCGCTACCGGTCACCTTATACCTTTTGGCACTTGCCTTATGAGTCTTCATTTTTACTTTGTTGCCCATTATCTTTACCTCCTTGAGGAGTTGTCTTTGGCTTAAGGATCATCCACATATCTCTTCCCTCCAGCTTTGGAGGCCGATCGATATCGGAAATCTGCTGAAGCTGATCTGCAACTCGTTCGAGAATCTCTCTCCCTTTATCTGAAAAGACAATTTCCCTTCCTCTGAACATGATTACTACTCTTACTTTGCTTCCCTTTTCAAGAAACTCTTTGATCCTGTTCGTCTTGGTCTGGAAATCGTGTTCATCGATTCTAATCCTGAATTTCATCTCTTTAAGCTGGGACTGTTTTGTTTTCTTCTTCGCTTCCTTCTTGCGCTTGTCTTTTTCGTACTTGTACTTCCCGTAATCCATGATCCTTGCAACCGGCGGATTCGCCGCAGGTGCTACAAGGACAAGATCCAATCCCTTTTCTCTGGCAATTCTCAAAGCTTCTGACGTCTGGACTACCCCAAGCTGTTCACCGTTCATGTCAACAAGTCTAACCGTCTTCGTCATTATTTCGTTGTTCTTCGGTGTTGAATCACCTCTTGCGATACTACATCACCTCTCAAAAAAAATTGGCGGAAAATCCCGCCACGTCAATAACCATTATTTAAGGTATTGACCCCTCAACCTTAGGGCGGGGGTGGGAGAACTTCTCCACTTAATTTACTCACTCTGGTGAGCCGTGCAGGGATCGAACCTGCAACCTATTGATTAAGAATCAATCGCTCTGCCTGCTGAGCTAACGGCCCACTGACGGTATTTATTGTATCTCATGCGAATGAACCTGTCAACCGGGTTTCAATGGTAAAGATCGTCTCTAAAGTTGGAGAAATAGCCGTGTGAATCACGGCTCTCACCAAATCGATACTTCTTGACGAGCCTGGTGTCGATCTCTACAGAAGCAAAACCTTCGGCCCCTCCGCATTCGATCATTATTTCTCCCGAAGGTGAGATGATTCTGCTTCCTCCAACAAAGTTCATAGTCTTATTTGCGCCGCACTGACTGGCAGCAACAAGGTAACATCCGTTCTCTATTGAGCGGGCCCTGGTCGCAGTTTCGAAGATCACTTTTCTTTCCCTTCCAAAGGCAAATGGAACCAGGAGAACCTCTGCTCCCTGCTTACATAACTTTCTCGAGATTTCTGGAAACCCTATCTCGTAACACATGAGTACTCCGAACTGGATTCCCGAAAACTCGAAAGTCTTGAATTCACGACCGGGAGTGAAGACTTTCTTTTCATCGCGGAAGAGGTGGGTTTTGTTGTAGTAAATCGGTTCTAGATAGGGCAACATTATCACAGTAGAATTGAAGAAACCCCCGTTCATCCTGTTTACGATTCCACCTACAATCGCAATATCATTGTAGTCTGCAAGAGCAGAAAGAACCTCTACGGTCTCTTCTTGCATTTCAGAGGCATTGCTTATAGTTGCCTCATCTGTGCCGTACCCACTGTTGAACATCTCGGGAAGAAGAACTAGATCTACATTTTCCTCAACGAGACTCTCAATGTAACTCGTAATCTTCTCCAGATTCTCTCCAGGGGCATCATTGTCGGCTCTAAATTGAACGATTCCAATTTTTATCCTTCCCGAGTTTCCCATTTCAACCTTCACCATCCTGTTCAAAGGGACTTCTAACTAATGGTTTGTAGATCCTCCTGATATCTTGAAACGCTACAAGAGCAATCAATACTATACCAAGGATCAAACCGCCGTTGCCAAGTCGCATCCACGCAATTCTACTTAAAGCAATCCCGATCAGAATCCAGTATACAAGTGAAAAGACGACCGATAGAGCTCTTCTGTAGTGAAAGAATCCATAGAAACCCGAGACTCCCTGAGCTACTGCAAGTAGCAAGACTTCGCTTCTGTAAATAATCCCGGCAGTGTCTTGGAAATAGCCAAATAGAATCACAACATAGAACAAAGTCAGGGTCAAATTCTGAATCCTCGCAACTCGCTCAGTCTTCCTACCGAGGATTACGCCGATTGAGACCAGGAAAACCACAATTGCCGAGAACAAAAGAGTATAGTTAAAGAACGGCATGATGAAGAGAGGAAACAGAGAGAAAATTATCCTGTATATCATCAGTAGCCGTTATCTTCTAGCCACTTCTGAGCCTCTTCTTTTGCTTCCTGACCTTGAACGATAAAATCGGGCTGAAGTTCTAGTTCAAGAACCTTTCTGTAATACTGAGCTGCAAGATCCTTCTTTTTCCAAACCTGATAGAGTACCGCTAACTCATAATAGCTATTGAGATATCCCGGATCGTTTTCAATTGCCTTCATAAACCGCTGTTCCGACTTCCCGTAATTCCTGTATGGCCATGGGGTGTCCCTGTCCCTCATTCCCTTAGCAATGAACGGGAATGGGCTATCCGGCATCAGTTCCATCGCTTTGTCAATGCTCTTGTCAAAGTCCGTTATGAGAAACATAGACTGAATTATCCCTGCCATCTGAGCGAGCTGTCCTATTGCCGCTCCCTTAACATAGTAGGCCATCCCATATGAGTCATCGATTTTTATCGCCTGTTCTGCAAGCTCTCTCGCCTTCTTGTAATGAGTCTCTCTTGTCTTCTTATCTTCTATCCAGTTCGCGTACTCTCTGTGACAATCCGCGAGCAGAGTGAGAATTTCAATATCTTCCAGATCCTCAGACTCAAGTTTTTCAATGAACTCGGCCATCATTTCAGTGTTCTCCACGGCCCTTATTTGCACAAACTCGGAATGCAAGGCTTCGTATTCAGAAGCAAGGAAAAGCGATGAGAAAACAATCAAAAAAGTGATAACAAGCATTTTCTTCATAAAACAGTACACCTCCAAACGAAGATTGTGTGATAGGAATATTATATAACTACATGATGGAAAGAATGATGGAGGTAGGTTAATGAATAGATTTGTCGTAGTCAGGTACGGTGAAATCGCTCTTAAACAGGGTAATAGAAAGCTTTTCGAGAAGGTCCTTGTAAACAACATAAAGAGGCAGATTGGAAGATCGACAGTCGAAAGAATAAGAGGACGGATAATCGTTTCTGTTCCCTCAGAGAGTCTAAGACCTGCAAAAGAAATAATATCCAGAACGTTTGGCATACAGAACTTCAGTGTCGGTACATGGACTTCCTATGATCTGGAAGATATTTACCTAACCTCGGTCGATCTAGCGAAGGATGAACTAAAGAGAGGAAGAAAGACTTTCAAGGTTGAAACACGGAGATTGGACAAAAGATTTCCTCTAAAAAGCGTCGAGCTGAATCCTCTAGTAGGGGAGAGAATTCTCGAAGAACTCCCTGAAACGAATGTCAACATTCACAATCCTGAATTCAAGATAGAGATTGAGATAAGGGACGAAGGAGTACTGATCTCGAGTGGGAAGACACCAGCAAGCGGCGGTCTTCCCGTTGGAGTTAGCGGAAGGGCTTTGTTGCTGCTTTCGGGGGGAATAGATAGCCCCGTTGCAGGATGGCTGGCTCAAAAAAGGGGACTGGATCTCGATGCAATACATTTCTCCAGTCCTCCTTACACCGGAGAGAGATCATTTGACAAAGTTCTGTCACTGGCGAAAGCTCTTTCAATCTTTAACGGGGGAAGAGAGTTCAGGCTTTATTCCATGCATTTTACCGATGCTCAAGTTGCAGTACATAAGCATGTTGAAGAAAGATACAGTCTAGTCTGCCAGAGAAGACTGATGATGAAAATCGCAAGTAAGATAGCAGAAGCTCAAAGGATAATCGCAATCGTTACGGGAGAAAACTTGGGCCAGGTTGCAAGCCAGACCCTTGAGAATATGAGAATTATCGAAGAACAGACTGAACTATTAGTGCTCAGGCCGCTGCTCACTTACGATAAAATCGAGACAGTAGAACTCGCAAAACGAATAGGCACTTTTGAAACATCAACTTTACCTTACGAAGACTGTTGCACTGTTTTTGTCCCGTCCAATCCAGTGACAAAGGCGAGGCTTTTCGACATAAATCGAGTCGAAACGGGACTGGACCTGGAAAGTCTAGCAAAACATACAATAAGCAAATCGAGGATGTACAAGATAAAGAATGGCAAGGTACTGGAGGTAAAGAACATTGAGATTTCTGAAGAAGCTTCTTAGCTTATTCGTAACTGTATGGATTGCCGTGCTTGGAGTTCTCTACATCTGTGTTTATGGCGGAATAGTCATCTTAATTGGAAACCTGATTGGAAAGATAAGAGGAAAGAAAGAGAGAAAGACCTTCATTTCGAGAGAAGTCTCTAGATTCGGCAGGGCGGCTTTCGTACTCTCGGGGTCAAGAGTTAGATTATCAGGTAAGGAAAACGTTCCCGAGACTGGTCCCATGGTTATCGTCGCAAATCATCAGAGTGCATTTGATATACCTCTTATACCCGGCTACGTTTATCCAGAGATTGCTTTCATTGCAAAAAAGGAGCTTTCAAAGATTCCCGGTATAAGCTGGTTTGTTAGCGCTCTGGACGGAGTATACATTGAGAGAGGAAATAGATCACAAACGGCCGGCGCAATGAGGAAAATATTCAGAATTCTGAAGGAGGACGGAACAATTCTTCTATTTCCAGAAGGAACGCGAAGCAAGGCCGGTGAAATCGGAGAATTCAAAGAAGGAAGTCTATCAATTCCATATAAACTTGGTGTGAAGGTCCTCCCTGTTGCTCTAGACGGAACACGCAATCTTCTCAAGAAGAACAGCTATCTCATCACACCTTCGAAAATCTCTCTTTCGATTTGTAAACCTATCTTCCCTCAGGATTTCGGTTCCGAGGAAGAATTCAGCGGAGAAGTCTATAATATAATTAAGGCAGCACTGGAATCAATGAGAAATTGAGGTGGGTTCTATGTTACAGGTAAGACTTAGGGGCCTTGCTCTCGACCAGAGTAATTCCCCGGTGGTAATACTTGAAGTTGAAAAGACTAACAAAGGGTTCGGAATATGGATCGGCCCGTTTGAGGCCGAAGCTCTGGCCCTTGCGGTTAGCGGAAAGGACTTCCCAAGGCCCTTAACATATGATCTATTTGTAAATGTGGTTACTCAGCTTGGCGGAGCATTTGAAAAGGCAGTGATCGGGCAGGTGAAAGACAATGTTTATTATGCTTCGCTGCATTTGCAGGATAGAAGCGGACAGCTTTACGTTGTGGATGCACGTCCTTCCGATTGTCTCGTGCTTGCTGTCAAGAAGGGCTTTCCAATTTTTGTGGAGGATTCGGTGTTCAAAGAGAGTTCGATCGATCTGAGCAATCTACATACCGACGCGCTTCAGCACGGTCGGGAAGAAGACACCGATAGTTTCAAGAAGTTTGTCGAGAATCTTGATATCGAAGAACTGAAAAAACATTTCAGGAGCAAGGACGACGAAAGTGAAACTAGTTGAATTCTCTCCCTTTTTCAATCGCAAACTAGAAGAGTTTCTGGACGAACTTGACATATCCAAGCCTTTCAAAGATGTAGTCATCTACACTCCGATGGCTGGAGGCAAGAGGCTCAGGGCATATCTTGTCTGGGAGCTTTCCAGGCACACGGGTTTTGGAGAGGAAAATGCTTTGAAGGCTGGAATTGCAGTTGAGTTGTTTCACAGTGGGAGCCTGATTCACGACGATCTACCTGCGATAGATAATGACACTATTCGGCGAGGCATTCCATCAAGTCATATCAGATTTGGTGAATGCAAGGCAATACTTGCGGGGGACTTTCTTATGCTTTTTCCAGGCAGGGTCCTCTCCTCCCTCGATCTGGAATCCATATACATTCATCTTCTTCTAGAGTTATGGCAAGAGACGACACTCAAAGTTGTCGAGGGCGAATTCGATGATGTCTTTCCGAAAAGTGAATCCAGAGAACAGATGGATAAAATCCATTCTGCAAAGACAGGAGCTCTTTTTGGCTTCTGTTTTGCTGCCCCCTTCATTAGAGAGAGCAAGGAGAAGATAGACGAGATGTACAAACTCGGTGTGAGATTTGGAAGACTCTTTCAGATAATGGACGACATAAAAGACGTCATTTCAACTGAAAGTGAACTTGGAAAGACCCCCGGTAAAGATGGGAAACTGAACAAACTCACTATTCTATCCTTCGAGTCTCTTGAAGAGGCACAGATAGGGGTGGAGGAATCGTTCCAGTCTATTCTCGGAGAAATAGATTCTTTTTCCGACCTCAAGAAAGAGATGAGAGATATATACAATCTGATCGCCAGAAGATAAATCAAAATCCAAATAACCTGGGCTTCAACGCTTTTCTGAAGTTATCGGCATTTGCGTATCTCTTATCTGCTACTAGAGCCATTGACTTTTCCAAAATTCTTCGCGCCTTTCTGGAGAAAAGGTCTAGGACCAGCGGAATTCCCTTGACCCTCTCCGTTGAAGGAATGGGATCCTTTCCACTCAGGAGAAAGAAAAGGATACCTCCAACGGAATAGACATCCCATGAATAGCCTGGAGTTGAAGAATAAAAGAACTTCTCGGGACAAGTGTAGCTCAAAGAAACAACCTTGGAAATGGAATTCATCAAGTACACATCTTTCAAACAGGCTGCGCCGAAATCCATGACCTTAATTTTCCCTTCATCCGTAAGCATGACGTTGGTCGGCTTTAAGTCACCGTGAATATAACCTCTCTCATGGATCGAGGACACACCCTTAAGGATTTCATCAATTATTTCTAGAGCTCTAGACTCATCAATAACACCATCGGTCTTCACCGTGTCTCTTAATGTTCTTCCGCTTATAAATTCCATAACATAGTAAGCTGTGTTGTTCTCTGTAAAAAGATCAAGAACCTTTACAACCCTATCATCTTCGATTCTGGACATGATTGTGAACTCTTCTGAAAAAGAAGAAAGCCTTTCGAAATAGGCTTCCTTCAGATCGCCGCTTATCGGTTTAACAAAATTATCTTCCCTTTCTGCTCCTCGAGGAAAGAATTCCTTAACAGCCACGCTGTTTCCGGTATGAAAGTCTGAGCATAAATAAGTCATGCCAAACCCGCCCCTTCCAAGCGGCTCGACAATTCTATAGCGTTTCTTCAAGATTGTTCCTTCTTTGAGGTAGTATTGTATTGTGATCACCTCTAGTAGAATAATATCATCATTGAAGTAAAAGGTGGTAGATGAATGTTTGTGGACTTTCACTGTCATTCCGATCATTCAGACGGAACGGACTCGGTTGAGGCAATAATACAAAAGGCTACGGAAAAAGGAGTTTCTATTCTCTCTGTAACCGACCACGATACACTAGCCGGTCAGAATGAAGCCAGAGAATTGTGCTTAAGGGCTGGAATAAAGTACATAAGGGGAGTAGAGATAAGCTGCGACTTTCATGAGACCCTCGATGTTCTTGGTTACGGTATGGATTTGGAAGCATGGTTTATGGGAGAAGAACTCAGACAAATCAGGCTTAAGAGAGATCTGAGGAACACAAGAATTCTCTCTAGACTTCGATCTATGGGTGTCGAGATTACCGACGAAGAGCTGGAAAGTTCATTTCCCGGGGAGAGTCTGGGAAGACCGCACATAGCCAATCTAATTGTCAAAAAGGGTTATTCTGATTCAACAGAGAATGCCTTCAAAGAGTTTCTTGGAAAAGATGGAAAAGCGTACGTTGAGAAAGAGAAGCTATCCATAAAGAGTGCAATTGAACTCATTCTTTCCGCTGGAGGTATTCCCGTCCTAGCCCATCCTCTTTCAATGATGCTCGATCGAAACGGAACGATAGAGATTGTTAGGACGATGATGCGCTATGGATTGAAAGGCATGGAGGTGTTTTACAAGACCTATGAAGAGGCTACTAGAGAAGAGCTTTTCGAGATCTCAAGAAATCTTGGATTGATAGCCACGGGAGGCAGTGATTATCACGGCAAGCACAAAAAAGATCTCGAACTGGGGATTGATATTCCAGACTCCGCAGTTTCCAGCTTCCTTGAATCCTTACCCGCCGACAGCGGCCTTGAGTAATAGGACTTCAGAGTCATCTTTCAGAAACGTATTCAAATTTGCAATTTTCCCGTTCTCGATCACAATGTAATGATCATAATCGATAGAGAGAGAATTGAGCAGCTCGCTAACGTATACATTTCCTTCGATATCTATAGTCTCTTCTCCAAACTGAACCTTCATGTGCTCTTTCCGATAGAATAACTGGCCAGGGCAATAGATGCCAGTTTTGAAGCAGCCGAATCGGCTCTGGAAACAATAACGATTGGGGCAGCTGCACCCAAAACAAGACCGGCAATCGTTCCACCGGCAAGATAGACCGCCGACTTGCCCAAGAAATTACCGCTTGCTATGTCCGGTACGACAAGAAGATCGGCCTGCCCTGCTACCGGCCCGGAAATCTTCTTGATTCTTGCCGCTGCTGGTGAAAGTGCATTGTCCATACCAAGAGGACCGTCGACTACACAATCTCCGATCTGCCCCCTCTGGGCCATCTTAGAGATAATTGCCGCATCGAGAGTCTCCTGCATATCTTCGTTCACAACCTCAACAGCAGCAATAAGCGCGACTTTCGGTTTTTCGTAACCTATCGACTTCAAAAAAGTGACGGCGTTCTCGATTATCGACACTTTTGTCTGTAAATCCGGGCGGATTACCATCCCTCCATCGGTTACAAAAACAATCCTATCGACTCCTGGAACATCCATGGCCACGATGTGGCTCAAAACCTTCCCAGATCTTAAGCCCCATTCTTTGTTCAAGACTGCTTTCAGGAGAATCGATGTCTTCACCAGTCCCTTCATTACAACATCGGCTTTGCCTGAACTAACAAACTTTATCCCCTTCTCGCAAGCTTCTTCGGGGCAGGATGCGGGAATCAATTCTCCTTCAAGCCCTTCTTCTTTAAGGATTTCAAGAGTCTCCGCTTCTTTGCCAACAAAGACAGGCGTTGCGATCCCTTCGTCAAATGCGTTTTTGAGAGCCTTAATCCCCTCTCTGTCTTCCGATCCTATAAGAACAACTCTTCTAGTACCTCCTACCTTGGAAAGTGAAACAAGTTCAGCAAAATCTTTCAACAAAAACCCTCCTTGATGCTGATTTCGACTTCTTAACTCAAGGAAAGTATAACCTATACGGAAGTGAAGGAGAAAGCTATCGTAGAAATCAGTAAACAATCAGACGATCTGCCCAAGCATAGAAGTCGGTCACTTCTTCTGGCATCCCGAACAGAAGTAGATCTTTCCTCCTAGATAGTCTTGCCTTTCAATAAGTGCTCCGCATCTCGGGCAAGGTTTCCCGTAGGTCCCTTTTCCCATTATAGTCGTATATCCTCCGCGATTCCCAAAGAAGTCCTTCTCAGAATCTCTGCCTCCACGCATAGCCATTTTCTTCATAACGCTCCTTATTGAAGAGAACAATCTCCCTCTCTCCTCATCGGAAAGGCTCTCAATCTTGATTTTCGGGTGAAGACCCGATGTCCATGCAATATCCTGAAGTGTTCCATTTCCCAAACCGGGAATACGCTGTTCAGTTGCAAGAAAAGACTTCAAGCTGTGTTTACCTGCTCCCGCAAAGTCTAGTATACGAAGAAAGTAAGCCTCATTGAACTGATCAACAAGCGGTGAAGGCTTTTCCTGAGCCGCAAGATAGTACTTGTTGTTGAACTCTCCTTCATTGAAGCACCAAATACCACCATAAAGCTGGATTCTGACAGTAAGGGATGTTCCGTCACCGAATGTAATTGTCAGCTGTGATTTCGATTCCGGCGTTCCGTCTTTGTCGTGAAAGGTAATTACAGCCCCGTCAGACAAAACTAATCGTCTGCTTTCAAAGGAAATCTCTACCATTCCACCCAGTGCTCTTGCAGAAGAAAAAACCGCACCATTCAGCAGACGCCAGTATTCAGAAGGGTTGCCAAAATAGAAGGAATACTTGTTAGGCTTTGCCGGTACTTCAACCTTCTCTACCTTCTTGCTCGCAAGAGTTTCATCGATCTGATTTGCAATAACAAATGCCTCCGGTATCTCGATCATGCTTAACCTCCAAAGAGAACTACTGCCAAGTATCGCAGAAGAGCCTGTTAGATTAGCAAGTGTCACCGTCTCTGTGTAGTCCACCAAATTACTTCTGAGAGACATCCTGATGCAAAAAAGAAAGGCCGAAGAAAGTAACTTCGATCAGTGCAAATACACTGCATCAATCTTCGGCCCTACTTACAGTTAATCCGATAATCTCTCCGAATTCTATGAACTGGCTTCGAATAGAATCTTCTTTGAGATACTGTTCCTCTCAAGAAAGAAGAGACAGAACACTCCAAAAAATCCCTAAATCCCTAGCTCCTTCTTCATCTGTTCAAGCTCTTCATCGACTGCAAAGGAGCTCTTCGCCGCATACTTCTCTTCGAGAGCCTTCGCCTTGTCAATCGGTTCAGTATTGAGTTCGGCCATGGCATTAGCTTCATCGAGCATCTTCTGTGCCTTTTCTTCAAGTCTCCCGACAGCATCCATTGCGCCCTGCGTCTTACCGGCCGAAGAACTGACCTCATTCATCTTCTTCTGAGTCTTCGCGACGGCCACCTTAGCTTTGATCATTGCGCGTTTGTTCTTGAGAGACTCGATGTCCGAAACTAACTTGTCGTGCATTTGGCGCATCTTAACAGAATTTTCATGGGCTGCTGCATAAGCCGTCATTAGACCTGCGCCCACGTTCTCGAGCTCCTGCTTCTTTGCGATAAAGACCTTGGCATCTCCATCATTCTTGGAAAGCAAGGCCCTCTTTGCGAAGTCTGCGTATTTTGCCACCTCTGCCGCGTTTTCATCGACCAGTCTCTTTGTTCTCGTTTCCTCGGCAATTACACCTGCAGTTCCTCGCTTCACTTCGGCGAGGTCCTCGGTAAGCTCACGAAGATGCTGATCGATCATCTTCGAAGGATCTTCCATCTTGTCGAGCAAAGCATTTACGTTTGACTTGATAATGTCATTGAACCTGTCAAGAATACCCATCTTTTCCTCCCAGAACCAAGCCCTTCAGGCCTGTGTGATAGTTTCAGCTTTCTTTTGACTGACTTCCTTCATCTTTATTCTCATATTTCTTGGTTAATTCTTCAACTTCCTGATCTCCAAACTTTTCCAGTGGCGTGTTCAAGATTTCTTGAGTCTGCTTCGCCTCGATATTCTTCTGTCTCTTCACATTGCTCCACCAGAATAGCAGAAGCGCAATCACTGCTATGATTCCTATTACAATGAATACTGGAATCCATGGAGATCTGGTAACCGTCATGATCCTGTATGCCGCATCGCTGAATGCCTTGGCGAAAAACTCTTCATCGGCTAAGTTGTCATAGTAGTAGTACTTGTCTATGTAATCGAGAAGGATATCGGCGGCCTCGTCGTCTATAACTGTCTTCGCCTGATTACCGCATACATATCTATCCATATAACCGTCGCCGTATTCGAAAAAGACTACGAGGCAGTGGGCTTCGTCTGTGAAAAGTTTGTCGTAAAGTCCACTAGCGAAATCTGCAAGGTCATCGGCAGTGGGTGAGTGAGACCCGTTCACCGTATCTGTTATATATAGATAAGGCTGAACACCTGTCTCCTGGTAAAAGTGTTTCATGCCGTTGATAAGAACAGAATCTTTGTTGATCCACCCGAGCTCATCCGTATAATATCCGGTTTCGTTGACCGATCCTTTTGGCAGCGGTTCTCTCGCAATCGTCGATTTCGTGATCTCGACACTTCCGGGATTAATTCCACAAGAGGAGAAGGTACCCGAGGCAACAAGCACAATCAGTATTATTGCGATGACGATTACACCAAAGGCAAAGAGACTGCAGCCGCTGCATCCTGCACATCCGGCAGTGTTCACTCCCGATCCCCCCACAGTCGGTCTCTTGAAACCTCCAACGGGAATTCTGAAGGGTGACGTGACAACCTTTTTGCGGGAAGAACCACCAAATATACCCGAAGGGAATGAGCTCCCCGGTCTGCTCGAAGTGCTTCCCCTGGAGCTGCTGGAGCTACTGCTCGAGGATCGGCTGCTTCGACTGCTGCTGAACGATCCCCCGCTTCTTCCACCACTGCTTCTGTTACTGGATGACGACCCGCCGCTACTTCTTCTAGCCATTGCATATCTCCTTTCAAGCAAGGAATCCTCTCAGCTAATTATAGGCCATCTAATCTGGAATTGTATCAGAATAGGTGAGTATTTGGAGTAGTTGCAGACACCCATGCTTATCTGTACTAATGGCTCTTAAAACTACTTTAGTAGAATTTCGGCCGTCCAAAAAATCCTAACAGGTTACCTACCGCTTCTTTTCTTGACTCTCAAATTCCTTGGTGTCGGAAATGACAATTCCTAATACAAATGGACGCAAACTCCACTCAGTCAAGTTCATCGTTTCTTGACAA
This sequence comes from Kosmotogaceae bacterium, assembly GCA_016933635.1. Taxonomy (GTDB): domain Bacteria; phylum Thermotogota; class Thermotogae; order Petrotogales; family Kosmotogaceae; genus Mesotoga. The sequence continues at coordinate 11,822 of JAFGAP010000201.1, read as the reverse complement.
GACACACAACTGTTTCCACATGCCATGTCTGAGGAAACATATCGAAAGCCTTTACCGAAGAGATTTCATACCCTGACTCTCTGAGCTTCGCGGTATCTCTCGCCAGTGTAGTGGGATCACAGGACACATAAAACACCATGGAAGCGCCAAACTTATAGAGAAGCCCAATTTCAGAACCGACTCCAGATCTTGGCGGATCGAGAATTACAATAGAGTACCGACGCACATCAGACTTGAGAAATTCAAGAACATCGCTCGACACAATTTCAGTGCCAAACATTTCGTTAAGATTAGAGTTTGCCTTGAGTGCCTTAATAGACACGGGATTCGATTCTACCGAAGTGACACTTCCCATCTTCTTTCCAACAGTGATTGAGAATGTTCCTATGCCACTGTAAAGATCTAGAAGAGAGTCGCTATTTGAATCCTTCATCTCATTCAATATGTGACTGACAATCGACTCCGTAACTTCGAGATTGTTTTGAAAGAAGGCTACTGGTGGAATCTCAAACCTCCTTCCGGAAAGTTCCTGGTCGATTATCCCTTCCCCGAAAAGCGTTCTCGAAACGCCTCTCATAACCACTCTGTCGTTCGCATTCATGAGATGGACGAGCGTTGAGATATCGGGAAGCTTCTTCTTAACCTCCAAGAGAATACGGTTTTCATCGGGAAGACGTTCTCCTTTTGTGACAAGTATTGCCATGATTTCTCTTCCATTGCCTCTCAGTATTACATGCTTTAGTTCACCTTTTCCCGTAACCCTGCTGTATGCAACTATTGCAGTTTTCCTCAGTATCTCTTCAAGAACCGATCTGGCTTTTTCAAAGCCTTTCAGACCCAACACACAACCTTGGCAACTGATGGGGGAGTTGCTATTCCTTCTATAAAGGCCGAGAGAAAGTCCATCCTTCCCCCTGTAGCAGACAAACTCCATCTTCAGTCTGTAATTCGTCTCTCTCGGCGAAGGAACGATCTCAAAGTCTTCCAGTTCAATCTTTCCCACTCTTCTGAACTGCTCTCTAATGACTTCTCTCTTCCAGAAAAGCTGTTCTGAATAGTCGAGTGTCTGCCAGTCACAACCGCCGCATGCAGGAAAGTTCCTGCAAAGCCTCTCTCTTCGACTATTTGAAGGGATGAGCACTCTCTCAACCTTCATCGTACGAAAGTCGCTTCTACCCTTTTTCTTGCTTGCCAAAACAACTTCGCCCGGATAACCCGCATCGAGCAAAGCTACTTTCCCGTCATCTGTTCTGGCGAGAGAGAAACCTCCTGCGATTAACTTCTCAATCCTAAGTTCCTCCATTACATACTATCGGGAGCCTCAACGCCTAGAAGCTCCAATCCGTTCTTCAAGATGTTCTGAATCGCGTCGCACAATGCTAACCTTGCACCTGAGAGCGCCGGGTTCTCCGGATCAACAATGATATTTTTGTTGTAGTAACCGTGAAATGCCCTGGACAGATCTTCCAGATAAGACGTCAGACGATTTGTCCTGTAATCTGTGACTACTGAGTCTAAAATCTCAGGAAAGATCGTTAGAAGTTTTATGATCCTCCTGTCTTCCTGAGAATCAAGAAGCTCAAGCGAATCCCTTGATGTTTCCACGTTCTTCTCCTTAGCAGTTCTGAAAACGTTACTTATTCTTGCGTTGGCATACTGGACGTAAAAAACAGGATTGTCATTCGACCTCTGCCTTGCCAGATCTATATCAAAAAGCATGTGAGTGTCAGGATCGAACATCGCGAAGAAATATCTCGTAGAATCCACTCCCACGGCTTCAACCAGTTCATCCAGGGTTGTGAATTCCCCTCTTCTTGTGGACATCTTCACCACTTCGCCCTCTCTTTTGAGATTGACGTATTGATGGACAATTACATTCAGGAATCCATCTTCAATTTCGAGGGCCTTCATAGCAGCATTCATCCTTGGAATATGGCCCATGTGATCTGCACCCCAGATATCAAATACCTTTCTGAAGCCCCGACCGTGCTTGTTGTAGTGATAGGCAATATCGGTCATGAAGTAAGTATTGCTTCCGTTCGATCTTACGAGAACCTTATCATCATCCTCCACAAAGCTTGATACTTTAAGCCACCTTGCTCCTTCCGATTCATATATCAATTCTTTTCTGTCAAGCATGCCAATGACGGAATCAACAGTTCCATCGTCTATCAGAGAGCTTTCAAAGAAGACGTTGTCAAACTCCACTCTCAGTCTCTTGAGTGTCCCCATGATATCTTCTAGCATCGTGTCGAGAGCATATTTCTTGAAAAAAGCTTCGATCTCTGAGTTCCATATCCCTTTGAAACGCTCCCCGATCTCTCCGGCAAGTCCCCTGGCAATATCGATCAAATACTCACCCTGATAACCGTCCTCGGGCAGCACCTCTTCAACCCCCAGGTATTGATTGTATCTAACCCACAAAGAACGGCCCAAAAGCCCAATCTGCCTTCCCGCGTCATTTATGTACATCTCTCTATGAACTCTGTATCCTCTGGAGGAAAAGATTCGGCACAGAACGTCTCCGAATACAGCCTGGCGACCGTGACCAACTGTAAAGGGTCCCGTAGGGTTGGCGCTTGCAAATTCAAATTGGATTTTCGTATCCCCCTTAGTCTTCCAGAAATCCGGGGCGTTGATCATCTCGGCCAGTACAGAGGATAGATATGCAATGGAAAAATCTACGTTTATGAATCCCGGTCCGGCAACCTCTACTCTGCTGTAGTCGGCTTCCATGCTGAGCCTATCGCAAATTGTATTTGCGATTTCTCTTGGGTTTTTCTTCAAAATCCTCGAAAGAATGAACGCGACATTGGTAGAGAGATCACCAAACCCCTCAGGAGGTATCTCAACTTTGAAATCGATTTTGTCATCATAAATCTCGAATTCTTCCAACACTTTCTTTATTGAGCTCTCCAGCTTCTCCTTAAACACAGTCCACCTCCTAATTAGGCCAACATACCTTAGCATACAAAAGCATAACACCGCATTGTTGTGATATGGTTTATTCTGCGTTTCCTCGTACGAATAAACGCAATTGAAAGCATAGTCTTATATATGTATTATATTAGAGATAACTAAAACAAGGAGGGTTAAGATGGGCGTAAACCTAAAAGGAAAGAGCTTTTTGACACTACTTGATTTCACGACGGACGAGATCCGCTATCTACTGGATATTGCAAGACAGGTGAAAGTCGAAAAGAGGGCCGGTACACCAACAAGTAGGTTTGCAGGCAAAACACTGGCCATTGTTTTCGAGAAGCGTTCAACAAGGACAAGAACGGCTTTTGAAACTTCCTTCGGAGAAGAGGGCGGCCATGCGGTCTTTCTTTCAAAGGACGATATTCATCTTGGAGTTAAAGAGGATTTGAAAGACACGGCAAGAGTTCTAGGTAGAATGTTCGACGCGATAGCATTCAGGGGCTTCAAGCAAGAGACTGTAGAGGTTCTTGCGCAGTGGTCTGGCGTTCCTGTCTATAATGGCCTTACCGATCTATACCACCCGACCCAAATTCTGGCTGATTTCATGACTATCGAAGAAAGCCTAGGCAGTCTGAAGGGACGAAAACTTGTCTTCGTTGGCGATTCAAGAAACAACATGGCCAACTCCCTCATGATAGGATCCGCAAAGATGGGCCTACACTTCGTAGCCTGCGGTCCGGAGAGACTTCATACTGATCCGGTTATCGTCAGCAAGTGCAGGGAGATTGCAAAACAATCCGGAGCAACGGTCAAGGTAACTGAAGATATCGACTCTGCACTAAAGGACGCCGACGCAGTCTATACAGACGTCTGGGCATCGATGGGTGAAGAGGCAAAGCTTCAAGAAAGAATTGCCCTGCTGAAACCCTATCAGGTAAATGCTGAGATGATGAAAAAGACGGGAAAGGCAGAGACTATATTCCTTCACTGTCTACCCGCTGTAAAAGGGAATGAAGTAACAGAAGATGTCTTCGAAAGCCCTGCCTCAAGAGTCTTCGAAGAGGCAGAGAACAGAAAACACACAATCAAAGCAGTAATGATAGCCACACTGCTATAGGGGGAAGTATGAAGAGAATCGTAGTTGCGATAGGCGGTAACGCGCTTAACAAACCAAATGAAAAACCTACAGCAGAAGTGATGGAGAAAAACCTGTCATCGACCACTTCCTATCTAGCGGATCTTGTAGAGGAAGGTTATGAACTCATAATTACTCACGGCAATGGACCGCAGGTTGGGAATCTCCTTGTTCAGCAGGATCTCGCGAAGGACGTTTTTCCTCCCTTTCCGATCGATGTAAACGACGCAATGACACAGGGTTCCATAGGTTACTTGATAACCCAGACTTTGAACAATGAACTCATTAAGAGAAACATAAAAATGGATATCGCCTGCGTTCTGACTCAGATAGTTGTAGACGAGCACGACAAGGGTTTCGAAAATCCTTCCAAACCCGTTGGACCGTTTTATGACAGAGAAACGGCCAAAGAACTCGAGAAAACCAAAGGCTGGACCGTCAAAGAAGATGCCGGCAGAGGATATCGCCGAGTAGTACCTTCACCGATGCCGCTTGATGTTCTTGAAATCGAACCTATTAGAGAGATGATAAAGGATGGCACCATAGTAGTTGCGGCCGGTGGCGGAGGAATACCCGTTGTAAGAGACGAATCGGGACGGATTAAGGGCATCGAAGCAGTCATTGACAAGGACAGAGCCTCTGCCCTGCTCGCAAAGCTTATTGAAGCGGACGCTCTAGTTATACTTACTGGAGTCGACTACGCATATATAAACTTTGGAAGGGACAATCAGAAGGAACTAAAGGAATTGACTGTGAAGGAAGGAAGAGAGTTAATGGAAGCCGGTCACTTTGCGAAGGGAAGTATGTTGCCAAAGATAGAATCCGCAATCGAATTTGTCTCTTTAACCGGAAAGGAAGCGATCATCACTTCGCTCGAAAATGTCGATCTCGCACTAAAAGGGGAGTCGGGCACAAGAATCGTTGCATAGATAGAGGCCGGGGTGATTCTCCGGCTTCTTTTGTATTTCCTGTTGCGATGTGGTATAATCTGTGTTATACGAATGATTGAAAGGAGTGACGACGGTGCGCGGTCAAGAAACAAGAGAGAGAATAATGGAGGCGGCTATACAGGTCATCGCTGAAGAAACGATCGAAGGCCTGAGCACACGTAAGGTCTCGGGAATTGCAGAAGTGAACCTTGCGGCTATTCATTATCATCACCGTTCCAAAGAGGGAATGCTAATCGATCTATCAAGGCACATTCTCAATAACTATGTTCTTCCGAGAATCGAACCGCTCATTGATCAAGGTAAACAACCTGTAGAGATAACAAGAGATCTTTACGCAGAACTGTTGAAGCTCTATTCTGAAAGACCAGATATAATGGTTTCTCTTGTATATCTCTGGCTTCATGGAATGAAGAATAAAAGAGTGAGGGAGATCCTAATCAATGCGAGAGCTGACTTCTACGATAGATTAGAGAGAGCACTAGGATCTTCAATGTCGATGAGACGTGCTTCCAAAGTATCTCATCGTCTTCTATCCTACATGGCAGGCAAAATCATGGAAATGGCAGTTGACGGGGAGATGCCTGACGAAAAGGAAGTAGACGAAATGGCCAAGTTACTTTCATAATTTGTTCTCTGCGAAAAATATACCAGGAAAGACAGCATATAATCCCTTCCGAGAATCGGAAGGGATTTTGTTAGTTTAGGAACCCCAGATTAAGCTGGATTCCCACAAAACTATACGCGGGAAATGGGCTGAAGGAAGAGAGGTCGTCCTTTATCTCCCATTTTAATGTACCAACAAGCTCAACACTTTCAAGATCTATGAAGTAAAACTGCTTTCCAATTTCCAGTCTTCGTCTGGCGGAAAATCCCACAGAGGTAAAACTCTGCTTCTGGGTATCGCCCGCAACCTTCTGAAACCTGCCCAGGGTAGCGTTGATAATGCTCAGATCATTATCGAAGAACACTTCCGCCTTCAGTTGCCCACCGAGAAACGAGGCATCGGGAGCTGCATACTCATAAAGCCCTCCAACCTCCAGATAAACAACGTCGAAATCATATCCTAACTCCGCAATCACTCGCGCTTCTTGAAGCGAAGAGAAGGAAACGCGGGAAGCAAAATGAAAGTTTCTATCGTAGCCTACTGTGAAGTAAGGGCCTTCATCAATGAACCAACCGGCTTCAAGAAAAGGAAGAATTCCAATCCTCAGTCCGATATCTTTGAAACCAACCATCGCTCTAACAGATCCAGGAGTCATCATCCTTGAGGAATGTGTCGAGCCAAATGAAACAAGTGCAATAACAAAAAAGACTATCAGGATAATATATACTCTTTTCATAAAGGCACCTCAGAAGATATTATACATATTGAGTATACAACAGATTTATAACTATTCTCCGGTGGAGGGCTATTATGAAGAAAACAAAGTTCTGGGTTCTCGGATATTTCATAGCAGTATTCATGACTCTCTTTCTCTTTCCTATGACCTCAAGGGTTCTCGGACTGGCCTTTATATTCTCGCTAATTATCAACACACCGGCGCAGTTTGTCACCAGAAGGATTCCAAGAGGAGCCCTAAATATAATCACCGGCACAGCTCTTTTATCATTTATGTTCTTCCTTATCTACAGCGCAATTCCAATAACCATTAAGGGGGTTAGAAGCCTTTCGTTGGAGCTAGACTCTCTTTTCAATGACGGTACGTTCGACAAGTGGCTGGAGAAGATTCCCCCATTCATTTCTGAAGCGATAGTCGACATAGTCGAGAGCGCTTCCCAATGGTTGAGTGACGCGGCAATTATGATTGGTCAATACGTTGCCTCAAACATCACTTCATGGATTACAGGTGTTGTCCTGCTAATCATTGCAGGTTTCGTAATCGCAAGAAAGACCAATATGATCCAGAAAAGCGTTCCCATACTCTTTCCCGGGTGTAATCAGGATAAGGTGAGCAGCTTCTTTCATTCGTTGTACAAGGATTTTCAGACCTACATTGGCGGTCAGCTGATAATTGCGCTTGTTGTCGGTACAATAATCGCAGTAGGATCGGCTATTCTTGGAGTTCCCAATGCGATTTTCCTTGGTTTGTTAGCGGGAATAACGAATTTCATCCCTTATCTTGGTGTGGTAGTTACGTCAATTCCTATGATCGTGCTTTCTTTCGTAAGCAAAGGACTTTGGGGTGTTGTTGGAGCAATCGTGCTGCTAGTTTTCGCCAACCAGATCGAGATATGGTTCCTCTCGCCAAAAATCTTATCGAACAGAGTTAAGATTAACTGGTTCATCGTTCTGGTATCGATAATAGGCTTCGGTGAACTGCTGGGCGTCTTTGGAGTTGTTTTTGCAGTCCCAATTCTGATATTCATAAAGAGGTACTGGATGGACTTCGTTCTCAATGAAAGGAGTGGTAACAATTGGGAATCTACGATAGAGACTGGTACAAAGAGAGCCAAAAACAGGAAAAAACACCATCCCGAGGAACCGACAGATTCACAAGAGGACTGATTTTAGGACTGATAATCGGATTCCTAATAGGATTTCTTGTATTTGGCTTCATTTAGCTTTGTTAAAAAGGGGCGGGAAACAACCCGCCCCTTTCTATTAGGACATCTACAGGAGTAACGTTCTTTCTAGAAGACGTAGGACAGATAAGGTCTGATCTCGAAAATCAGTTTCTCATACCCTCCGTTCTTCTTGAAATAATCTCCAAAATAAAGAGAGAAGTCGCTTCCGAATGTAAAGTTCCGGTAAGGGATCATCACATTGAGCTTCAAAATGTTAGCAATAACAGTTTCACCAACTGGCCCGCTCCAGTCTTCAGGGGCCGTAAATTCACCGGGGTCGTCCTCCGGTTCTTCCATGTTCAAGTACGGGGTTTTCAGAGTAACCTCTCCCTGTTTGAAGTGTTCATATACAAAGGAGATTGAAAGCCCATTGGTCATTATTGCATTAGCCATTATCGAGAATCCATTGAGATCAGATCCATACTTGAATCCCAGCGGATAATCTGTGAAATCCCTGCTTCCGGGTAGCTCTGACTTAGTGTAGATTCTGTTTGTGAATGTGAGAAGCGGTTGCCAGCGATTGTACATCCACGTGTCAGTGTGATAGAGCTCTACGGAGGCAAGGAGCAGCGTTCCCTTAATGTCCATTGCGTATCTAAGACCACCACCATAAGCCAGCGCCGTTGGTTTGCCCCGAGCTCCGGCCTCAGTAGAACCGAAAGAAACATCATCTATGGCGATTTCTCCGTAGAGCTCGATACCCTTGAAAGGAACAAGAGAAAAGTCAAGCGATGCCATGACGTTGGAGAAATCTTCGCCGTATGTATTGTGGAAGATTATGAATGGATTGGCATCGTTCAGATCGGGATGTTTCCCTCCAACGACGTTAAGCTCTCCTACCCCTAACCTCCCCCATGTCGAAAACTGAACATCGAAACGATGTCCAATGATAGTCTTCGCTCCTTCGGTGTAAGGCCTTCTCTGGTTCAGATCCCACACCTTTCCCTGTTTCACCCACTCCTCGTCGTTCAGGAGCGAAGTCGGGGTTATAACCAGAAAAGAATAGGTAAAACGGCCTTTCTTCCAGAGAGGCGTAGTGTATGAAGAAGAGATGTTATCGTAATACGATGATGCATCACTTATCGTGAATCCATTTCTCATAGGCCCCCAGGCCACCTTGTACCTACCCAGAGAAGCATAGAAGTTATTGCTAGCATAGGATACATAACCGAATGTTGGCCAGCTCATATCGAGCGCCTCGAGTTTTCCCTCAAAAAGCTCTACTGGAAAATTCATATACGGCTTCGAATCAAAGTTATCACCGTGACTGATGTAGCTTCTGTAGTCTTTCGGGATGTCGAGATTTATGAAGCCCGTGATATTGTCTGATACTTCGCTCTCAAACCCCAGCACAAGCCATGGCTTCAAAGTATCGTACCGATACCTCAAATAAAGAGGGACAACAGATTGCAACCACCCCTTTTGCTTGAAGGGTTCGAAATTATGTATCAAGAACTGCGGAGTGACTTGGAGGAAAATGCCCGTACCGGCCGCGGTCTTTACCGTAGGCTGTTCTACCTGAACTGAAGCAAATCCCTCTGGAATTGCCGTATTTGCAGTAAAGAGAGTTCTTCCATCAATCAGGTTTCTGCCCAAAAACAAGTTGTATTGATCTGTGCCCTTGAACATCAAAGTTCCCTGACTGCCAAAAACTGCCACTACCAGTGTAAAGAACAGAAGCAAGGTAAACTTCTTCATCGGTGATACCTCCCTATAGTAGTGAAAACATTCTAATAAAACCAATATTTATCCAGAAATCAACCTTCTTGGAAAAGGTCAGTTTACCGGCAACGAAGAGAGTTGTATTTTGATTTGCTGCATAAAAACCCTCTCCAGTCAGAATGAAAGAGGTGGTTATCGGTTTCTTCGGTCCGTACCATTCTGTATCGAAGGGTGGCGAATATGGAGAGCTGATTGTGATTGAACCTATTCGCAGCAGTTCCGCAGCGATTTTCAACGAAACACTCCGGCTCTCATATTCTATGCCAATCAGAGTGAGCGTAGAATCGGGTCCGTAGGGAAATCCGAAAAACCCTGTGATAACGGGCCAAGAATCTAGATGTAAGACATTAAACCTGTAGGGATATGTAAACTTTCCAATATTTGTTCCCCTGTTGTAGAGATATGTGGTGGAATGGTAATGTTCCATCCTGACTCTGAGGCCACCGTCTTGCAGAAGAGTCTTGTCTCTTATTTCGTGCTCTGATTCATTCAATTTCAGTCCAGAATATGGATTACCATCGGAAATTCTCCAGAGAAAACCCGCGACCCAGCCAAATGCCGTTGGATTTGAATTCTCGCCCTCCGATGCAAGTCTGAAGTCATCAAGTGTGAACTCTCCGTATGCTATTACATCGCTTAGCTTAACCTCTGATGCAATTGTGGCAGTAACATTTGAGTTGCTTTGATAGGTATGGTGGTAAATCAAGAACGGTCCCAGGTCTTGCAAATCGGGATAGGCACCATAAACAAGATTCTCCTCACCGAACGCGACTTTCAAGTTGTCGTTCATATAACAGAATCGATGACCCAAAAGAGTCTTCGGCCCGCCGCTTATCGTTCTGTCGGCAGATACCGCGAAGAAATCATAAATATACTCACCCGATTTTGCCTCTCCGTTCAGCTCTATCCACAGATGGTCAAAATACGGTAGGTAATTTGAGAGTACAAAGCTGTATGATGAAATTCCAAGGCCCAGCTTTCTTCTTCCCAACGATATGAATGAATTTGAACCCCTCCGTTCGAAGTAACCAAGTCTGGGAAAGTTCATATCAACGGCCGGCAGAAAGGAAGTCGTGGAGAGTGGTAGATTGCTGAAGCAGTCTCCCATCAGGTAATCTGAGAACTCCTGTCTCAAGTCCATATTCACGTACAATTTCGAATTACCGAACGCTATCTCCAGCCCCCCCGAAAAGATCGCCGGAATCTGCATATACCTGTCTAGATCTTCATAATCAGGCTCGTAGTTGCTCGCGACAGAGGGAATATTATCAAGAGATAATGAAGGTGAAAGAATCACGTGCAAACCCGTGCTTCCCAGAACCATTAATGGTATGATAAGCATCAATAAAGATAAACAACATTTCGACAATAGATTCACCCCCTTTAGAATTCTACACCAGGAGGAGTGATAATCGGTGCCGCTTTTTCTTTTTAGTGCCTCTTCCAGCGCTCGTGAGACAGCTACTGAAATCTTTATCTACTCAAATCTAAGCGTTATGGCTCTTTTCAGTCAGTTTTTCCACAGTAAAGGCTTCTCCTCTGTTGAAATCGGCATTCTAATGGCGGTTACTCCTACCCTTTCACTCATTGCCAATCCCTTCTGGTTTAAGAGATCAAGTAGGAAAGGCGGCCCTTCGGTCATGGGTATGCTTTCTATCGTCTCCGCAATTGCCGTATGGGGTGTCTTTCTGACTCCAACCTTTGAAAGCTCACTGATAGCGATGTTGCTTTTTGCATTCTTTGCAGTGAGCGTTATCCCCATCTCAGAATCCGTGGTAGTTCCGTCTTTGAGGAGCAAGGGAAAACGCTTCAACAGGGCAAGGGCGTTCGGCACTATAGGTTATTCAGCAACTGCCTTGATTTCCGGAATCTTATTGAGTAGAGGCTTCGTAATTATTTTCATAATTGCAAGCGTATCGCTTCTGACAGCTACCGCTGTGAGCAGAGCTTATCCATCGAAGCGCATACTTGAAAGGAATGAAAGCGAAATGGATTCCGCGCCATTACCAATCGAATTCTACTTACTTGTACTGGCAGGAGTTGCATCGATAACAGTCGGTGCTTTTGGATCGACCTTTCTCCCTCTTTTGACCAGTGAGATGGGATACGACCTTTCATCGGCCGGTTTCTCCTTTTCATTGATGGCACTTTCAGAGGTGCCTTTTCTCTTTTTCGCCGAGAAGATCATAGATAGAATAGGCAATACCAGACTGCTTCTTGTGGGAATCTTTGCTACAGGGCTAAGATGGTTCCTGACTTCGATTGCTCCATCTTTTCCAGTCTTTCTACTATTTCAAGCCTTACACGGAATCAACTACATTGTGGTCTACTATTCCGTAACAAGCTTCATCCACAAGAACTTCGAAGAAAACAAAGCAACAAGGGCGCTCACAATCTACTGGATGTCAACCATGGGACTTAGTTATCTCCTGGGTTCAGTCTTAGGAGGCGTGTTGATACGTGCGTTCGGTATTAGGAGAATGTACACTATTGCCGGGATTTTGGGAATGGTGATTGCCGCCTCCTTT
>JAFGAP010000200.1 GCA_016933635.1 Kosmotogaceae bacterium | reverse complement strand
TAATGTTCGATCTTGATAATCTGAAGACTGTAAATGATAATTTTGGTCATCTGGCCGGCGACGACGCTCTCAAGGAGACCTGCTCCTTTGTTCAATCGAAAATAAGGGGCTGTGACTATCTTGGTAGGTGGGGAGGCGATGAATTCTTAATTGTCGTTACAAACACCGATCTCGATGGGGCGATTAAGATGGGAGAAAAGCTCCGCTCGGGTCTTGAGTTGAAGGAGAAAAAAGAATACGGACCTTTGACCATTAGCATCGGTGTTACGACCCTTCTGGAAAATGAAAGTGATTTTGACGGTTTGCTTCGAAGAGCGGATAAGGCGCTATACGAATCAAAGAAGAATGGGAAGAACAGAGTTACGTCCGTTGTTTAACACATGAAAGAGGAGTTTCTGAAGAAACATACAGTTTGGAAGTAATCAGGCGCTGAAGCTTGATTTTGCTTTTCCAATTATGCTAGACTATCCCTAGCGTGACAGAGATGATGAGAAAGTCGTGCCAATTAGAAGGCGGCGACTTTTTTATTTTGGTTGATCTTCCTTTGGTTTATTTTCGTCATAATATCTGAGTTATAGATTCTTTCATATTTACAACTGTGGGGTGATACGATTGCGTCGCCGAACCAGGGAAGCGCTTACCGGCTGGGTGACAGTCTTACCGGCTTTGTTCGTTCAGGTGATCTTTATCTATTTGCCACTAGCATGGGCTTTCTATGTATCTTTCTTTAGCTGGAACATGATAAGGCCGATGAGGTACATTGGTTTCCGTAATTACGAGAGGCTCTTCAACTCGGCGGATTTCTGGAATTCGATGGGGGTTACTGGCATATATATACTCGGCACCGTAATCCCTTCGGTCATTATAGGTCTGTTGCTTGCGGCTTTGCTCAATATTGAGTGGATAAAGGGCAGAGGGGTTTTCAGGACGCTCTTTTACATTCCGGTTATCACCTCGATGGCTGCCGCAGCCGTTATTTGGGGCTGGCTATATGAGCCGAATTTCGGACTGGTCAACTACTTTCTTTCGATCTTCGGCATTAATAACATAAAGTGGCTAAGCGATCCGAGTTACGCGCTACTTGCTCTGATAATAGTCGGTGTCTGGAAACGTATCGGCTACAACATGGTGCTCTTCCTGGCGGGTTTACAGACTATCCCTAAGACATATTACGAGGCGGCAGAAATCGACGGAGCGACACCCTGGAAAAAGTTCGTAAATATCACGCTTCCACTTCTCTCTCCTACAACCCTATTTGTATTCATCATGCAGTTCATCGCGTCATTCAGGGTTTTCGTCTCGGTATCCGTTATGACGAGCGGTGGCCCGGCGAAAAGCACTCAGGTTATCACATACTATCTTTATGAAAACGCCTTCAAGTACCTGAAGTTCGGATATGCGTCAGCAATTGCTGTCGTGATGTTCGCGATGATGGTTGTATTCACTCTGATACAGTTCAGACTGAGCAGAAGGAGGGTGCATTATCAATGAGAAGAAAACCGGCCCTTCCCATCAGACTCATCGTTTACCTGGCGATACTATTCGTGGCGGTGATTATCAATCTTCCTTTTTTTTGGATGCTTGTGACTTCTTTTAAGACGGAAGATGCAGCCTTCACCATTCCACCAAGTTTTCTGCCGACCATCTTTGACTTCAGGAATTTCGTTAAGGCCTTCGAGCTGATACCGCTAGCCAGATATATATGGAATACTCTTTTTGTAGCGCTCACGGTGACTTTGCTTCAGCTGATTTTCAACTCTCTTGCAGCTTATGGGCTTGCGAGACTCAGATTTAGAGGAGCTAACGTGGTCTTCATGATCTTGATCGGGACGCTTATGGTTCCGCCGGAAGTCACAATGGTTCCGCTGTATGTGATCGTCAAGCAATTTGGATTCATAGATAAATACCGCGCTCTAATCGTTCCGTTTATGAGTTCCGCATTCGGGATATTCCTGCTGCGTCAATTTTTCATGGGAATTCCACGAGAACTTGAGGAAGCGGCGATTATCGACGGGGCCAGCAGAATGAAGATCTTCGTCAGGATCATTCTGCCACTTTCAAAGCCTGCGCTTTATACTATGGCCCTGTACACTTTCCTCGCCCACTGGAATGAATACATGTGGCCGCTTATTGTAATTAATGACGCAAAGAAGCAGATGATTCAGGTCGGTATTTCTCAGTTTGTGAGCGGCTGGGAGACACAATGGACGCTAAGAATGGCCGCTTCTACCACGGCGGTAATTCCAATTATAATATTCTTCTTCTTTGTTCAGAAACAGTTCGTGGAAGGAATTAGCATTTCAGGGTTGAAAGAGTGACCCAAATCTTGAAAGGGGAGGTTTTTTTGTGAAAAGAACATTTCTAATCACACTACTGGTAGTTGCCATCGCTGCGATAAGTTTTGCGGCACCGGTAAAGGTTACCATGTGGTACGCACAGACTGGTATCTATTCCCAGACACTTCTGGATATTGCGGCCGAGTTCAACAAGCTTCATGAGGGAGAAATCGAAGTGGAAGCCGTTTACACCGGGAATTACCAGGATACAATGCAGAAGCTACTGGCAGCCATGGTAGCCGGCGATGTACCTGCTCTAGCTCAGATTGAACAGTCGAGGATTGGTCAGTTTGTCGACGGCGGTGCTTTCCAGGATCTTAACTACTTCATTGACAAGGATCCCGAATTCAAGGCAACTCTCGATGACTTCTGGCCGAGATTCATTCAGGCCAATACCTACGAGCAGGGTTTGCTTGGATTCCCTTTGAACTGCAGCACCCCGTTGATGTATATCAACAGGGATCTCTTCAAACAAGCAGGGCTTGACCCCGACAATCCTCCGAAAACCTGGACCGAAGTTTATGCTGCCGCAAAGCAGATAAAGACCTTGGGTGAAGATATTTTCGGTTACAGATTCGGAATCGATGACTGGCTTCTAGAAGCTTACATCTGGCAGTTTGGCGGACAGATAATCTCCGAGGACGGCAGAGAGATGCTTATCTATTCTCCGGAAACTGTAGCCGCTTGGAATTTCTTCCAGAAGGGTGTAAGAGAAGGAATCTTCATATTCGGAGTCAGTGGCGGAAACGAGCTCGACCTTTCCGGAAGAATAGCAATGGTTGTCCGTTCAACGGGAAGTATCGGATACCTCAAGCAGAACGTGAAGTATGACCTCGGTGCAACAACGATGCCCGGACAGGTAAAGGAAGTAGTTCCTATCGGTGGAGCCAATGTCTTCATGTTCTCCGCAAGGCCTGAGGCTGAGAAGGAAGCGGCATGGGAATTCTTGAAGTTCCTCACTTCCACAGAAAATACGAAGAGATGGTCCCTCGCAACCGGTTACATGACGAGCAGGATTTCTGCATTCGAGTCATCAGAAATTCAGAAGATCATGACAGACGATCCAAGATATGCTCTTACTTATCAGCAGCTGAAAGACAGTGCCGTGAGGAGACCATGGTACGGACCTTATCCAGAAGTTCATGCTATGATCACATCTGCATGGGAAGAAGTAATGTCTGACCCGACGAAGGACGCAGACGCGGTACTCAAGAACCTTCACGAAGAGGCGCAGTACGTTCTTGACGACTACTACTTTTGATTCATAGGAAAACAGATAGGGGCAGTCTTTGGCTGCCCCTTTTTTAGAGGTGATTGAATGAAGAAGCTTCTAGTCTTACTTCTTATTACTGCTGGCGTTTTCTCCTTTGGCCAGGTTTACTTTGGAAACATTCACGCCCACACATCATACTCAGATGGACAAGGAACTCCAGAGGAGGCCTTTGAGCACGCAAGAGATTCAGGTGTCGTTGACATACAGGCAATAACCGATCATGATCACGATCTGAACTACCCTCTTCCCGACGGTTCTTGGAAGCTCGACAGGATTATCGAGATGGCTGAGAAATACACTGTCGAAGGTAAGTTCATTGCGATATCCGGCTTCGAGTGGACACTCACAAGCAGAGGACATATAACAATATACAATACCTCTGAATGGATCGATAGGAGCACTACAGACCTTTATGATATTTACCAGTGGATTGTCGAAAGGAAAGCGACCGCACAATTCTGCCATCCCGGTAAGAAGTACGGTGATTTCTTTGACTTCGAGTACTTCCCTGAGGTGGATCTTTACATCAATACAATTGAGGTTGGAAATGGAGCGGGAGCTAACTCCAACAATGTCATAAAGGATGAGTATTTCGAGCGTTACCAGCGGGCACTGAACCGGGGCTGGCATGTAGGCGCCTCTGCCAATCAGGACAATCATCATAAGCAGTGGGCCACAGTAAATGATGCGAGGACAGCCTTCGTAATAGATGAGCTCACAACGGAAAAGGTCTATGAAGCTTTGAAGACAAGGAATATCTACGCCACAGAAGATAGAAATGCTTTCATCTCATTTTCTACTGAAGGGGCGAAGATGGGAGACATTCTTTACGACATTCCAGAAGCAACTTTGAAAGTGGAATACAGTGACCCTGGAGAAAGGATACGACGGGCGTACATATACAGTAACAACGGAATAATGGAGCTGGCTGTCTCCGGCGACGAATGGACCATCGAAATAGACGTTGAGAATCCTCTCTCGTATAACTGGTACTTCGTAAAGATCGATCAGATAGACAGTAACGAGATAGTATCGTCTCCTATCTGGTTTCAAAGCAGCACGAACAAGTATCTCTTAAATGCGAAAACAATTGATTCCAGGCCGGTGAAGGGCCTGCCTTTTGATGTGAGCTTCGATCTGATAAATTCCTTGCGAGAAGACCAGGTAATCTCTGTCAAAGTTCGAAGTGGCGAGAATATCGTCTTCTCGAAGGATTACGATATCTCGGCTATGACCTGTCTAGAAATTACAGAGACCTTCGACACTGAATATGAGGATCTTGCTTTCTTTGTCGACGATGAACTCGCCTTCAGAGTCAACGTCGATTTTGTCAGTTTCACAGCGCATCTCGATACCTCTCACGAGAATTACTTCGTTTCTGAGCTGAAACCTCTAACGAAAATCTTTGTCGATCTCGGCGGGGAAGTGAAACCAGTGATCGGAGAGCTCACTGAGAAGACCACTTTCGAGGGCCAGGTATTGATACTTCCGCTTCCGGACGCAGATACGTTCATGAAAGATTTCATGGCTATTTCAGAAGAGCAGATAGATTTCATTGTGGATTATGTAGAGAAGGGCGGACTGCTCATCATTGTCCTTGCGAAAAAGGAGATCACTCACCCATCTATAGAGAGTTACAAGCTCCAATTCGAGAAACTGCCATGGGTTGTAGAACTTGAAAACGGTGGAAGGTCGGTATCTGGAACGAGCACAAGAAATCTGGAAATCGAGGACGGTGGTGGAGTCGTGATACTCAGTTGGGATGAAGCAACTGGAAACTCCGTAATAGATGAAGGAACAATGGGCTATATTGAGTTCAGATTGGGCCTGAGATAAAGCGAGGGATTGATTTGTCGAAATTGGAAAGCTTCACACTTGGGGCCGATGGAAAGAGGATATTTGGGATCTGCGAGTATCCAGGATCCGGAGATAGTTTCCCGACTGTCCTGATGTTCCACGGATTCACGGGAGAACACATTGTCTCTACATTCAAATTTCCCCGTCTCTCGAGAAGACTTGTCGAGAAGGGAATAGCGACTGTGAGGTTCGATTTCAGAGGTTCCGGAGACAGCGAGGGGGAGTTTTGCGAGATGTCACCTTTGACTGAGCTTCGTGACGCGGAGGAAGTCTATTCCTTTGTGAGAACGAGAAGCTGGTGTTCAGAAAAGATCGGTGTTGTCGGGTATAGCCTGGGCGGTATGGTTGCTTCGCTCTTTGCAGGGAGACATTCCGAGATCACTTCACTGCTGTTGTGGTCGCCCGTAATAATGAATCAAGAGTTTTTCAACCGCGAAGATTACACCTTCGAAGACGGTGAGGAGTATAAGGACGTTCTAGGACTGAAACTGGGATCGATTTTCTTCGAAGACGGTCGAAGTGTCGATGCTTCGAATGAGCTGAGGAACTATTATGGAAATCTCCTGATAGTTCATGGTTCCGATGACGAATCGGTGCCATATCTTCCAGTAAGGGAATATGCAGATGGGAGAGGGTTGAAGATACATACTGTAGACGGAGCCAATCACAAGTATCAGAGGATTGACTGGATTGAGGAACTCTTTTCAGTTTCAACGGATTTCTTGGACAGGACATTGTTGTAGCGGGCGTTCAATCGCCCGCTTCTTCCTTAATTGCCTTTCTGATTTCTTTTAGAGCATTGTCAATAAGGCCTTCTTCGGAAGTGAAAGCCAGCTCATTCTCATAGGTTTCCGGAATCACTAGACCTTGCCTGCACAATGCCGCAAGGACCTCCATGAC
>JAFGAP010000199.1 GCA_016933635.1 Kosmotogaceae bacterium | reverse complement strand
GATTCCTTCAACGCCGGTTTCATCTATTCGGCTGCCGCATACGGAAGTTATGATGTTGACCTTGCCCACAGAATCGCCAGAGATTGGATTGAAGGTAAATACAGAAGGAAGATCTCAGCATGATTTGAGATTCATTGTGTAGCTTTCCCATCGCCATCAGTAGAAATGATTTATTTGAAGCTATCCGAACTCCTGAAGTAGTGGGTGTTTTCGGAACTGATCGACCTAGGCGTTCACTGTGGACCCACTATTGCTTCATTCCCCTTTGAAGCAGGATTTGGTTTGGATAGCGTCAACTTGGGATATTCGTATCGAAAACTGCTGGGTTCAAACCTTTGCTCACTGTTTTCTCCGCTGAACGGCTAAACATTATCCCCAAATCGAGCGTGTTTATCAGCTTCCACTCAGGAGGGACTGCAGTAGTTTGCTTCTTGTCAAGGAGGACTTAGTATTAGTAACCGGAAATATGTACAAATATCGTTTACTACTACAACTCCTGGTCAGGACAAAAGAGTCTGAGCTTCGATTGATCGCTAAGATCCGTGTATGCCTTGTAGTCTCTGAAACTCTTTTCAGTAAAGAATCTCTTTAGATACGTCTAGAGATTATCTCTTCGGAATAGATCTGGGTAATAATCAGTAAGCATTAGTCCTTATCCCTTATGTCATGATGACACTCACATTATAGCGTGCACTCAAATACCTGCCAAACCATAAGTCCGTTGTCCGGCCTGAATTAACGGATTTAGCTACTGGAACTCCATAGAGTAGCATGTTCTTCCCGGTTCCAGACACATACTAAAACCCTCTTCTTTTAGCGCGAACAGGGAACTTGTGATAAAATCTATTTGTGGGCGTTCTTAGGCTTTTGATTAATTCAATAGCTCTACCATTGAATCCTTCCTGAGACCTTTTCTTTCGAGACACCCTGTCTAGCATTTTGTTGATAAAATACGGATACGGTTCTTAAAAGCCGAAAGGAGAGTGTCATGAAAAAGATTTCATTATTCCTTTGTGTCTTAATGACTATTACAGGCTTCATGCTAGGAAATCCAGAAACGGAGCTTTCGGAGTACTTGGATCACGAGACAATTGACAATATCATGAGGTCGCTATGGCTCTATCGGGGTGGAAACTATCTGTCTGAAGAGCTTTCTGAAGAGATCATCACTAATCTGCTCAGTGCAAAAAATCAAAATGAAAGCTATACACAGCGAATGCAGCATCGGCTTACCTGGATGATGAATAATCCAGATTATTTTACACCAGATTATACTCAAAGATACACTACTTTTTTGGATTATGCCACTTCTCTATCGCCACAGAAAGCTTATGTTTTGACGCAATTCCTTGGTCTGGATAGCAATAAGGGTTATGAAGAGGTTCCTCGGGTCGGGTACCTTTATATTCCCAAGGATCATGCTCCTCAGTTTGGCTTTCAAGTGGGCTGGCACTTCTTTGTTGGAAACTGTGTCGATGAAGAGGGTAATGAATACGGTATCCAGCTTATGTTCTGGAGATATTCGCTTCTTCCATCCCAAATGGCCAGATATTTCGACCTAACGGATATCGAAAACCAGGTGATCGAGATGCATTTCGCGATCAGCCGTGCCGGAGATAGACACTACCGAAGCAAGCCGATCGTGGTTGGTGGTACAACAGGTCTTGTGGAGTTCAAGTCCAACCCATTCACTTATGTAATGGGGAATAACGCTATCTTTGCCTTGCAGGAAGATGATTTTACTCCCCTCAGATTGAGTGCGAAGGGCTGGGACAAAAGCCATGAACATGAAGTCGAGATCGAAATAGGTATAACGATAGAACAGATGAAAAAAGTTGTTCTAAACGGAAACCAGGGGGCCCTCCCCAGCGTTGGTGGTGTTGGTACGTTGTACTACTCAATCACGAATTTGAAGATGATTCCCGGCGACAGTTATCTGGTCATCGACGGTGAGAAGATTGATCTGGTGGAGGGGAAATTCTGGTTCGACCATCAATGGGCCAACGGACTGAGCCCTGAGGGAAATCCCCGGGATCTGCTTGTAAGAATGGTAAAAACGCAATCCGGTCCAGAACCCTCGGGTTGGGACTGGTTCATGGTACAGTTTGACAATGAAACGGAAATCGGAATGTCTGCCATGCATACACTTGAAAACACACCCTTCTATTTCCAGACGGGTATCAATGCTCCGGGAGTGATGACAGCAGCTGTAACCGGCATATTCGTCGATGAGGAAGGTAATTCAACGGATCAGAATGGGGTTATGATCGTTTCCGAATGGGTGAAATCGATTTATTCACCTTATCCTGAACTTTACTGGGTAACGGATACATGGTATCCAAATTCCTGGGAATTCCGGTTTGAGGGAGAAGGAGTACCCGAAAATATAAAGCACTTCTTCCTTAAGCCAATAGTTGAGGGCGGTCAGTCTGGATTCTTTGCTGCTGGAGCACAGTATTCTGAAGGTGGAGTTGACACATTTGATTCTGCAGGAAATATTATCGGAAAGGGTTTTGCCGAGTCGGTATCGTATGCAAACACAATCGAAAACATGCTCGCTATCGTCGGGCTCCCGAATAATGAAGACATCAGGCAGGCACTGGAGGAGCCATCTATCTCAGGTTTTGACAGTTTGATCGTTGACCTTTACCTTGCGTGGCCGGAAAACCAGAAGAAGTTGATGAAGTTGCTGTCTGATATGCAATGAAGATCGGGTTGCTAAAGAGGATTTAAATAACGTTCAGTTGATAAGTGAGTAAATACACAAGACTGAAAGGCTTATGGCTCTGGCCGTTCGCCTCTTAGTACTTATTAAAAGCTGAAGACGTACGATAGTTCGACGGAACATTTGAGCTCTTCATAATGACTTGTTTTACGTGGAGTACTTCGACGCCTTCATATCTTAAACCTGTCTGATCGAAAAGCCCGACCGGATATTACCAAAGGATAATCTGGCTTGAACACAGCTCCCATAAACGTGATATGGAGCAGCGTGGTTTATCTTCGTAATCGATCAGAGTCCCTCTTCGAAATAGTGAAGTCTAGCCAAGTAAAACGAAGATGAGGACTGGAGTTCTTCATTGTAAAAGAGACAACTGTGTGTGGTAAGGTGTTCGTCGTTGTGAGAGCACTTCTTCCACCACTTCGCGGGATGATTCATGAGCATTAGCGTTTATTCCTTCAAGGAGTAGAGCAACTTCTTTTTGAGTGGACTTTGAGAGATAATCTATACATCGTTAGGGTAGTGAGCTGAGAAGAGTGCTTCTTAAAGAAGGTCAAAGAGTCCTCTTTCAAGGGGATAGCGTAACTGATACTGATAGAGACAGAGAGGACTTCTTTTCTCTTGGGGACGGT
>JAFGAP010000198.1 GCA_016933635.1 Kosmotogaceae bacterium | reverse complement strand
GCGGAGTACTCGGTGGACTTAATTCAGTTGAGATACAATATGACCTATATATGGTCATGGATTTACCCGATGATCTTCACGTCGATTCCACTGCTGTTTCTTAGAGAAGTGAAGGGCTACGGGTTTTTCAGGAAGACATGGTTCTGGATTCTCCCGTTCATTGCCATGAATTTTCTCGTAGCAAGGACAGCTGAAGTAAGATTGTTCACTCCTGTCATTGCTTTCTTCTCGCCGCTTGTAGGCATCGGGCTGCAAAGATTTTTTCCCGGCAGATCAATGGATAACACGGCGATTGAGTGATAAAGGGGTTCTCTGCCGAGCGCGATTATCATCGTATTCTATAGGACTCATTCTTGGCGGAACTGCAATTTTTGTTTCAATTGCCTTTCGATAGAAGAATTCAGACCGACTTATGGGATAATCTCGTATTATCGATAGAGGAGGCTGCTCTATATGAAACGACTTCTACTGCTGTTCCTTATTGCCATTTCAGTTGGTTTGTGTGCCAAGACCGGGCTTTTCTTGAGCATTTATCCTGTTCTCTCCCTCAACAGCTACGCAGTACACGATAGAGAATATCAACCTGACTTCGGTGATCTGCGCACTTATTTCTCTTATCCGGCATTCGCATCGGCCGGCGTGGAGCTTTCCGGAAGCAGTTATAGGGCATTGTTCAGGCTCGACTTCAGGCAGGATATTACCTCTTTTCTTCGAGGAAGGAGCTGGTCGAACTTTCCGATCAGGCACAACGCTTATACTCTCTATATAGATACAGATCTCCCAAGGGTCGGCTATGCAGAGTTTGAAAATGATTTCTTGAGGATTTCTGCCGGTAAGCGCAAACTTCACTTCGGACCCGCGACATACAATTTCGTACTGTCGGAGACCGTGCCCTATTTCGAACATCTGTGGCTCGATCTTGGCGCGGAGGTTTTATCCGGTAAGTACTTCTACAGCTTCTTCGTCATATCTTCTGACCGTTCGATCTATGACAGCCCGAGAACTCTTATCGGCCACAGCATCGGTTATGAGGGAAGTTTCGCAAGGTTCGGCTTCGTCGAGACAAATCTCATCAGCAATACGTTTCCCGACCTGAGAGACATGAGTCCCTTTATGGTATTTCACAATAACTACGCAAAGAACTCCAACGTGAACGCGGGCTTGTTCGCAGAATCTAGGATAGGAAGTCTGGAGTTGTACGGCATGCTTTATGCCGATGATATTTTGATTCCCGGAGATAGAACGGAAAACCCCACTTCGTTGGGGTGGTATCTTGGAGGGGATGCCATTTTTATAGACGGAGAAAGTTACGTGGGACCTTTGTTGTGGGACGGGCAATTCGGTCTCAGGGAGAAGACTCTTTTCAAAGAATCAGGGGGGTTGAAGCTAAAGTATGAGCACTATCACAGCACTCCGTATCTCTACAACAGAGAGTTTGAGGAAGGAAAGTACATAAACCCAATTCGCTTCAACGCAGATGACATCGAGGGAGGCGCTTACCTCGTAATAAACGGCTTCTACGGGTTTCCGTATGGCCCCGATATCTCGCTTGACCTTCTCGCCGTATCTTTCGAAACGCGTAAGATTTTCACGGAGTTCCGTATTGAGTACATAAGGCAGGGCTCCTACGGGATCGAAGACTTTTACGGCGAACCGTTTGAATTTGACTGGTACAGACTTGCAGAACCGGTCATCGGAAAAGCGAGGTTCTCTCTAGGCTTCCATTACAGCCCTGACGAAAATCAGGAGGTCACCCTCTCTGCTTCCATGGAATTGGGCGGAAAGTCGGAATTCAGTCTAAGAATTGGTTACGGGAGACTCTTTGACTTTGTGCGATTCTGAGCCTACAGTTAACTAACTCTATTTTTCGAAGGAAGCCATCGAATATCTTTCGTTGCCTTTGTTCAACCAGTACGCTTCAAATATCTTAAGATCTTCTTCCAGGGACAACCTGAAGCTCTCTTCGCAAGATCCGAAGAAGTCGACCGGGCTCACAGATATGAAGCCTTTGTTCACGCTCATGTAATCAAGATCCTCCTCATGGGAATCGTGAAGGATCTCTTTCCGCATCCAGAACTCCTCTTCGCCCCATTCATTGATCTTCTTTTCAAACCATCGCCTCTTCAGTAGGCCGCCGGGTCTCGTGCAGTTAATTCCTTTAATTCTGTTTCGAGGAATTGCCGGAACGTTAACATTCAGAACTGTGTGCTTTGGAAGCTTGTTCCAGTCGTACTCTCTCACGAAGTTTTCTGAAAAATCAACCGCTGGGAGAAAATCGGTATTCTCTTCACTGACAATCGATACCGCCATCGCTGGAATTCCATGTATTCTTGCTTCAAGCGCGGCCGACAGAGTACCCGAGTACCTAATATCCACACCTAGATTCTGTCCGTGATTTATTCCACTCACTACCAGGTCGAAATTCCCGAGACCCTTTATTACTGAAGCTGCTACAACACAGTCTGCGGGTGTCCCGCTTGTGCAGAAAGAGGAGACATTCTCCACGGTGCTTCTTTCCCTTATTTTTACAGGAGTTAACCAGGTTACTGAATGACTTACCCCGCTTCGGTTACTCTCTGGAGCGATTATTGTGACCTCATGAGCTGCTGAAAGTCTTTTTGCCAGCGATCTTATTCCTGTTGATTCAATTCCATCATCATTAGTCAATAGTATTCTCAAAAGAATTCACCACCATTTATATTTTATCTTAAATTTCGAATTCTTTCTCAACCTGTTGTGCAGTTGTTCAGTCGTACTCTATTCCTTGATCGCGGAGATTCGAACTGTAGATTAGCCTGAGAGAACTTCTAAAGAATAGCAGCAAGGGTACTACCCCAATTACCGACGCTGCGCCGAAGAGGTTCCACGAAGTGTAGTAGCTTCTTACTTCTCCCACATAGCTAAAGATTTTTAGAGAGAAAGGCATCAGCTCCTGGTCGTTAAGAAGAATCAGGGGCGTGCTGAATGAATTGAACGATGAAACCATCACGTAAACCAGAAGACCTCCGATTACAGGCAATGAAAGCGGAATCAAGATTCTCACAAGGTAGCCAGTTTCTGATAATCCTTCTAGCAGAGACACTTCTCGGAGCTCCCGCGGAATCGAGGAGAAGAATCCAGCAAGAAGAATTATCGTAAGGGGAAGGGACTGAATACAGACAACTATCCCAATCCCAAAGAGACTGTCAGTAAGACCAAGTTTCTCGAATACGAAATACATCGGAAGCAGAGTATGCATTCCGGTGTAGAGACTACTGAAAAGAATTATTGAAGCTAAACCTTTCACAAGCATAGACTTTCTCTGTGAGAAGAGGTAAGAAAATGGTATACCTGCCAGTATAAGGATTATGGAGGCCCAGAAGGCGATAATTATTGTATTAAAAATATTCGACATAAGTCCGTCTGAAACGACTCGGCGAAAGTTGGTTAGAGTCAATTCACTAAGTGAAGGCATTATGTCTGAATCGACAGCGACAGAAAGCACAAGAATATAAACAACTACCAGGACAGTTGGTACTAGGCATAATACTATCATTGTTCTCTTAAGCCAGCCCGGGATAGTAAAATCGATAATCGGGAACCTGTATCTTAGTGAGAACAGAACTAAGGGTACACTTAATAGGGTTGCTGGAACTAACCCACTTAATCCCCTTTGTACTACTCCCAAAATGGTTACAAATACCTCATAGATCAGGAGCGCCCCTACGAGGAGTCTGAAAGTCTTCTTGAAGCGGGGGATAATTATGGGAAGAAATGAGTATCCAAAAATGACGGGGAGAAGAAGCCAATTAAAGCCTGCGAAAAGCCCAAGTAAGATATATGCTGCACTACTCAGAAATAGTACATGTCTGTGTCTTTTCGGAACATCCCCTCTTGAAAGGAGAGCACCCAGTATCCAGATTAACGAAAAAACCCCAACAAACACCGCGTAGGCAGAAAGAAGCCCATAATCTTTCACTGAGCTGAACTTCCTGAACAAAGCAATACCAAGAAAAGTAGTCGAGCCGGTTAAGGTGTTTGGAGTGAATCCCTCCGGCAGAAGAGGCCCGTTACCGGTCATAAGAAAGACAGATGTAAATTCCTTCATTGATCTCGCAAGCTGAAAGAAGAAATAAGGAATAAGCAGAAATCGTATCTCTCCAAGGAGAACACTAGAGGTATAAATGTCGCCCGTTCCATCGATCTTCATTACATCATCAAGTTCTTTAGAGACTCTTCCCAACATGCCGAGAATCACCATTGTAGACAGAGGTAATGAAAGCCAAATGCTTACGAAAAGAGAGGACGTGAATGCTTGAAAGGCACTGAGAGTTATGTCTATTTCCGTTCCAAAGACAATGTTGAATAATGAATATCCTCCATATCCCTGGACAAGAGCCCTCCAACCCGAGATAGTTATAAATGAAGGAATGAACCAGCCGACTCCAAGAAGAATGAGACTGGCCTTACTTAACTTAGTTGCCTTTCTAAGTCTCAATGCAATTAAGAATGACAGTAAGATCTCAATTGATGTTTTGAGAGTAGACCACAATGCGGTAAGTTTGAGTGACAGCTTGAAACCAGAGTCCCCAAGCACCTCTTCGAAGTTCTTCAGACCGGAAAAAACCGGAGCCTGTTGAAAGACTCCATATTCTGTGAAAGAAATGTAAATTGCCCATAGTATCGGCACAATAGTAGCTACTCCCAGTAACAGAGTCAAGGGCAAAACCATGGGCCACTTGTTTCTAAACAAAAGAGAAACGAGACACAGTGCAAAGAAGATCGGCACAACTACCGACATACTATCTAATAGAGTCAATATAAGACTGCGCACCTGAAAGTGCCTGGTCGACAGTCATTGCTCCACTATATATTGCCTGTAATGCAGGTTCTAGGGCCTCAAACAAAAGAGACTGATAGCCCGGGAAATTGGGCATGAACTTACCTTGGTTAACTATTGATTCTAGCTCTTGATGGGAGTCAGTACCGAATAGTGGATACTTGTCATACTCTACAAAGAAATCATGACCATGCTCGTTAAGAAAGCCGATAAAACTCATGCATTGTTCAAAGGTATCACCATTGAATAGTGCAAAACCCTTAGAGTCAATGATTCCTCTTACTTCTATGCCTTCAATATTGGGGAAGGGTAACATTACGAAGTCGGGACCTTTCTCCCTGAACTTTGAGGCCATGTAGCTTCCCTGAAGCATTATCCCTATTTTACCTTGAGTGAAGAGCTTGTTCATTGCAGCTCTTTCGAGTCTCGAAATCACTCCTTCGTCGAAGTACTCCTTAATTCTAGATACTACTTCTCTACTTCCTGAGGTATCGATTTCTAGAGTGTATTGTTCCTCTTGGGACAGTAGAGCAGAGACATATGGGAACATTACGTAAGGAGATGTGAAATCAAATGCTATCGGGTAATCAACAATGCCAGTAAGGCTATCCTTTATAGCTTCTAATTGATCAAAATCAAGTTTCTCTCCTAAAACGATACCGGCTTCTTCGAAAGCATTGAGATTGACAAAGGCGACCTGACAGTCTGCGTAATATGGAACAGCAGACATTTCGCCGTTCCATTTGTATACATTCAAAAAGCCCTGAGGGTAGCCCTTAAGGCTAGAAAGGGCGAGACACAGATTGCGCCCAGACGAAGCGACATCTCCAACATAAGTATCTTTTATCATAGCGGCGTCGGGAAGGTCCCCTGTCTTAAGGTTTATGTTCAGTTTTTCTTCAATCCTTGGAAAGTAAACAATCTCAACGTCAATCCCTGTCTCTTCTTTGAATGCGGCGGCCGCATCCCTGTAGAACTCCTCTCCTTCCCAGCTAACCCAGAAGGTTATGCCAAAAGCCGCCGAGCATAATAATGTGAGAAGGACAGATACAAAAAACCTCTTCATTTCATACCTCCATGTTCAAAATCTCGAATAGAACTCGTTCGCTCTTGAATGGAGCATGTCTTAGACGAATTCCTGTAGCATCAAATATCGCGTTTGCTATCGCAGGAATCGGTGTGTCGATTCCTATCTCCCCTATGCTTTTAGCTCCGAAGGGACCTGTAGGTTCATAACTGTCGACGAGTCTGCAAGTAAGCTTTCCAAAGTCCATTCTTGAAGGAACTTTATAAGTGAAGAAGTCGTTGGTAAGCATCCTTCCGTTCTTTCCGTAAATGATATCTTCGTAGAGGGCCCATCCAATTCCTTGCATAGAGGCGCCTTCAAGTTGTCCAATCGCCTGTATAGGATTTAGAGCTACCCCACAATCTGCATATGACACGAAGTTCAAGAGCGTTATTTTCCCGGTATCTGTATCAACTTCAACCTCCGCAAAACTTGCTGCGAATGGCGGAGGGGATTCTTCACCCACGAAGGAAGCTGACTCTGAGATCTGTTGTTGATTAAACGTATACATGTGCATGGTGCAAAGTTCGGACAACGATACAGAGGCGCCGTCTTTACAAGCAATCATCCCTGATTGGAGTGAGAGTTCCGATACACCTTTGCCCAAGTACTTGCTTGCAAGTTCAAAGAGTTTTTCTTTGATTTTTTCAGCGGCTAGCCTAACTGCATTTCCCGATACATAAGTAGTACTGGAAGCGTATGCTCCAACATCAAACGGGGTGATATCGGTATCGGATGAATACACAATGACTTTTTCCAGCGGAACTGTGAGGACCTCAGCTGCAATCTGTGCAAGAATTGTGTCACTTCCTGTTCCAAGATCGGTTGCCCCGACGAGAAGGTTAAATGAGCCGTCTTCGTTCATCTTTATTGTCGCTGCCCCCATATCTACTTTTGGTATTCCCGAACCCTGCATTGCGAGGGCACAACCAACTCCTCGGACTTTACTCCCGTTTCTGATCTTTTTCCCTCTTTTGCTCTCCCAATCTATTTCGTTCTTTCCAAGATCAATGCACTCTTGAAGTTTGCAGCTCTTCATGGTTTGAGGGACGCCTTCTCTTCCTTCTCCCATTATTTCGAAAATCGGGGATGTTTCCCCTTCTCTAATTGAGTTTATTTCTTTGAGTTCAAGAGGATCCAACTTGATCTCGTATGCGAGCTCATCAATGGCACAATCGAGTGGGAAAAGACCCTGTGGCGCTCCATATCCTCTGTACGCTCCGGCCGGAGGAAGGTTCGTATAAACTATGTCCCCACCAAAGTGAACGGCTTCTACTTTGTTGTAAAGTGGCAAGGTCTTCGAGCCGGAAACCATAAAAGTTGTGAGAGAATGTTCTCCATAAGCCCCTGTATTTGATACCCCATGGAGGGATATTGCCTTTATCTTTCCATCTTTCGTCGCTCCCACGGTAACATCGAAGCTCATTTCATGGCGGATATTTGTTGCCATAGAGACTTCTTCTCTCGTGTAAGTAATCCTTGCCGGTTTACCTGTCTTGATAGTAACGAGCGCTGCGTAGGGTTCGACTATCACAGACTGCTTTCCGCCGAATCCACCACCTATTCTCGGTTTAATCACGCGAATGTCTGCAATTGGCTTATTCAATATATGAGAGAGAATTCTCCTGCAATGAAAGGGTACTTGAGTTGAAGTGATTACTGTGAGCCTTCCGACGGAGTCCAAATATGTAAGAGCGTTGTGTGGCTCAAGTGCTGCGTGAAGCTGTGTGTCGATATGGTAAGTTCTTTCGATTACAACATCACAAGTCTTGAGCGTTTCCTCGACATCTCCGACATTCATTTCATAATGTGCCGCAATGTTTCTGGATTTGTCGTAGATTCCGGAACATTCGCTTTCGTCGTGAATGATCGGCAACCCCTCTTTTGTAGCCTCTTTCATTTCTAAGATGGCATCGAGGATTTCATACTCAACTTTGATATTTCTCAGTGCGTCTTTTGCTGCTTTCTCAGTCTTCGCAGCTACGATTGCCACTGGATCACCTACGTATCTAACCTTCCTGTCCAGGAGAAAGGTGTCGTATGGTGAGGGTTCGGGATAACCCTGACCGGCCCTTGTATATGCTATCCTCTCAACATCACAGAAAGTGAAGATATCTACAACATCATTAATTGACTTTGCATGTTCGGTCTCAATGTTTTTTATTAAAGCGTGAGCATGAGGTGAGCGAAGTAACTTCACGACTAGGGCATCGGGCATATCGTAATCCGGAGTGTACACCGGCTTACCCCTAACTATCGCAAGACCATCCACCTTTCTTTTTGGTTTTCCTACGGTCACGAAGGAATCATTCATCCAGTTCACCTCTCATTACTTGAGCGGCCTTCTTGATTGCTCTATTCTGCGGTTCGTAGCCAGTACATCTACAAATATTGCCATTTAGTGCGAGTTTTATTTCTTCGTCTGAGGGATCAATATTTTCTCTTAACAGAGCTTCTCCGGTCATTATTAGTCCAGGGATACAGTATCCACACTGAGCGCCCCCTTCTTCGAGAATGGCTTCCTGAATTGGGTGAAGCTTCTCTCCATCTGACATACCTTCGACAGTCTCGATGCTTTGGCCATCAACCGAGGCTGCAAAAGTAGAACAAGAGAGTATTGGTTTGCCGTTCAAGAGGACTGTGCAAGTGCCACAGCTTGCAGAATTACAGCTTCTTCTGACACTTTTGTAGCCGATTCTTCTCAATACATCGAGGAGGTATTCCCCTGGATCGATATCAATATCATGAAGTTTCCCATTGACATTAAGAGTTATTTTCATGTAATCATCTCCTTAACCTTTTCAGCAGCTCTCTGGGCAAGGACGGACGCGAGATGTTTCCTGTATTCGAAAGAAGCGGTCATGTTAGATCCTCCGGTGAAGCTTTCGTAGACAAGACTTCTAACTATCGCAGGCATTACATCGTTTATCTCCAGGTCTACCATTGCAGTTTCAACGCTCTCGAATCTTGCTGGATACTGAGGTCTCGATCCACATACGACCCTGGCAACCTTTATTCGGTTACGTTCGGGAATAATCGAGAGACCAACATTTACTGTTGCAATGTCGAAAGTGGTCTTAGAGAACTTTTCGAAAGCCGAAACCCAGCCGTCTCTCTTCAACATTATATGGGTTATTAGAGGCTTTTCTCCTGTGGGTAAAGCGAAATAATCGGATACTAGCATCCTCTGATATCCATCTACCCCATAGATCATGAGACTAGAACCTGTTGTTAGAAGGCAGGTGCTCACATCCGACCATCCAAGCTTCGGAGCGACCGAGCCACCTATTGTAGCCATGTTCCTGATCTGCCAGGAACCTACTAATGAGAAGGCGTCATAGAAGAAGTCATCGAATTCCTTCCTGATAACTGGGTCCTTTCTAAAAGACTCTATAGTCGTAGTCGCTCCGACTACTATTTCACCCTCCGTGACTGAAATTGTGTCAAGCCTAAGAGATTTCAAGTCGATTATCTTCTCGATTCTAGAGGATTCCATAAGCGCTACAATTGTTCCCCCAGATAAGAAAATCGAATGATCTCTGTCATTCTGCATAAGTTCATAAGCCTCTTCAACGGTCTTGGGTCTGAAGTACTCATTAACATTAGACAGCATTATACCCCTTCTTTCTCCAGACTTTTAGAGTTCTATGAATCAGATTTCTTACCACAGTGGTCCGATACCAGGCGGTCGCTCTAACGTCATCGATGGGTGTCACACATTTCATAGCTAGTTCGACAAACCGCTCTTCATCAAATGAATCAATCTCTGCAGAATAGTACTCACAGGCGTCGATCGGTACGACTACTGTCGGCGCAACAGATCCGAAAGCAAGCCGAATTTCCGACTCAGAAGTCAGCGATCCAACAGAAGCGACCGATATGGCCATAGAATTCCTCTGACCAACCTTGTGGAACTGCGGAAAGAGAACGTCAGTTTTCTCAAAAGTTATTGACTTCACGAATTCTCCTCTTGAAAGAGTTGTCACCCCAGGACCCCTGATGAAATCCACCACTCTTTCATACCTTTCGCCATTTGCGCTTCCTATTGACAGGCTGGCGTTCGAGAGAACCATTGCAACTATCGAATCACCGGCAGGGGATGCATTAATAATATTTCCTGCAAGAGTAGCGCGGTTTCTAATCTGTGGACTCCCAATCTGTCTTAAGGCCATCTGTAAGATTCTTGCGTGTCGGCTGATTATCTCGCTGTTCAAGAGTTCGGAAATCGTTACCCTGCAGCCGACTCTCATTTTGTCGCCGAGATCCTCTATTCTGTCAAGGCCCTTGAGATGTCTGAGGCTCACTATTGTCTTAGGAATCACTCTCTTCAACCTTATTTTTACGAGAAGGTCAGTGCCACCAGCGAGAATGTGACTGCTTTCCTTCGAAAGAAGAGAAACTAGCCCCTCTTCGCTGGTTGGCATTTGAACGTCGAATGACACTTAATCTCACCTCCGGATTTCTCGTGAAAGATGAAGCTTTAACCGAAATCTCGAGAATTCCTTACCGAATTGTTTGTTTGTCTTCTGGAGAATCGATATCGAGTATATTTTGCTTGCTGCCTTCTATTCCACGTATCTTCGATCGTCCATTCTTTACAAGTTGAAAAGCACCCCTATCTCCGGTGATTTTCAAGAGCTCGGGAAATAACTTCTTTGCAATAAATGTCGGGAAGCCCTTTCTTCCCTCATATACAAAGGAGACCATCTCATCTTCAGGGAGAAGCGAATCCAGAAGAAACTCGACATCTTCTCCACTAACCATAGGCATGTCGGCAAGCACGAGCACAATTCCGGTACACTCTTCAGCACATTCGCAAAGTCCTCTAACTATGCTTGTTGAAATCCCCTTTCCGTAATCATAATTTATCAATACTTTGAAGTTTCCCGTATCGAATCTATTGAGCTCGAAGCCCGGCTTAGTGATTAGAAACTTGTTAAGAACACCGAGATTCTTCAGATTATCGAGAGCCCATTGCAGAAGAGGCTTTCCCCTAAAATCAGAACAGAGCTTCTCATCTCCAAAGCGACTGGATTCCCCTGCAGCCAAAAGAATCAGCGAAACAGAATTACTTTCCATTAGTATTCCTGAGATTTTCTGCAGCGGCCTTAATTGCCTGAACAATCTTATAGTAACCTGTGCATCTACAAAGGTTGCCTTCGATTGCCTCCATTATCTCTTCATCGCTTGGCGAATCATTTTTATCAAGAAGGGCCTTTGCCGACATTATCATGCCTGGAGTACAGAACCCACATTGGACAGCTCCTTGGTCTACAAAAGCCTTCTGAATGGTGTCTAGTTCCCCATCCTTTGAGAGACCTTCAATTGTGGTTACCTCGGAACCATCGATTTCGGGAAGGAGGACGAGACAAGAATTGACTGCCTTCCCGTCGATGATTACGGTACAGGCGCCGCACTCCCCTTCGCCACAGCCTTCTTTTGTTCCAGTTAGGCCCAGTTCATCACGCAAGAAGTCCAGAAGTCTCATATCTTCAATAACATCGATTGAAAATCTTTCATTGTTGAGTGTGAAGCTGATCTTCATTTCAGAGCCTCCTCGATTGCATCTTTTTCCGGTGGCAAAATCTCCACCTTTGGAAGCACATATGAAACACTCTTAAGATCCTTCAAACCATTTCCAGTTACAACGATCACAACACTACTTCTTTCGTTCACAATACTCAATCTTCTGGCCTTCTTGAAGCCTGCAAATGCCGTAGCGCCTGCCGGCTCGGCGAACACACCGGTTTCTCTGGCAAGTTCAATTATACTCCCGAGAATCTCGTCGTCCGAAACGGAAAGAAACAAACCATTGTGCTTTTGCGTGTACTTGCAAGCCTTCATAACGTCTCTTGGTTTTCCTACACTAATGCTGTCTGCTACCGTTCTTGCCTCGATGTCTACTGGCTCAAAAGGGTATCCCCTTTCATAAGTTCTCATTATTGAGTTTGAACCTTCTGCCTGAACTCCCACTAAGGTTGGAACTTTCGAGATCACACCGAGCTTCATCAAATCCTCAAATCCCTTGTAGAAACTCGATAAGACAGTTCCATCACCTGCCGAAACAAAAACAAAATCCGGTAGTTTATCTCTTGTCTTAATTGCAACTTCCATTGCGCAAGTCTTCTTCCCCTCAAGCAGGTATGGATTTATTGCGCTATTTCTACAGTACCAACCCTTTGACATACCGATTTCCATCGACAAATCAAATACCCGGTCGTAGCTCGCATTTATTGCCAGAATTCTCGATCCATAAACCTGTAGTTGGGTAATCTTAGCGGCAGGAGCTGTAGCGGGGACGAAAATCACGCTTTTTAGCCCACTAACAGCTGCAAATCCCGAAAGCGAGCTTGCCGCGTTTCCTGTTGAGGCGCAGAAAACGGTATCGAAAGACCTTTCTTTTGCCTTTAGAACTGCAACAGCGCTTGCTCTATCTTTAAATGAACCAGTCGGATTCCTGCCGTCGTCCTTAAGAAATAACTCCGATACTCTGTATTTTTCTTCCAAAGAATAGTTTTTATAGAGAGGAGTATTGCCTACAAAGAGCCTTGGAGTATCGGCACAATTCTCAAATGGCAAAAGAAAGTCAAAGGCCCAAATACCTTTGTTTTCGAGATCGACCGAAGAAGAGTTGTATTTTTCTCTCACTTGATCAAAGTCGTAAATGACTTCCAGGGTTCCTCTACGCTCTCCGCAAACTGGACAGTAGTATTCAGCTTCCTCTTCTGAAAACTCCTTTCCACATGTGATGCATTTTAGAAGGAACTTACTCAAACCAGGACACCTCCGATTGCAGCCACGGGGCAAACGGATTCACAAAGCCCGCAACCAAAGCATTCCGCTGAATCTACCTCCACTTTTTCCTGAAGACTGAGTGCGAAATAAGGACAGACCTCCACGCAAAGGCCGCATCTAGTGCACTTATCATGATCAATTACAGGATTTCTTACGGTAAACGACTCCTCCTGGTCTTTTGCAGAGCCAATTGCCTCTTCGACGCTTTTGAAACCTCTTTTTTCGAGAGTCGAGGGAAGCGATTCGAGAATTCTCCTGAATATCCCCTTTCCCCTTATCAGAGCTCCCGATAACATTTGAACTGCGGAAGCCCCGGCGCATAAGAAGTCTACGACATCGTCTGCACTGATTATTCCGCCTACTCCAATTATCGGGAGCGTGCAACCTTCACGAATCCTTCTCACAGATGAGAGGGATAGCCGCTTTATTACCGGTCCGCTTATCCAACCAAAACCGCCTCTGCTTCCCAAATAGGAACGACTCACTCTCCGATTCATGGGGTAAACCGGACCCAGAGAATTGATGGCGACGATTCCGTCACCACCTGACTCCTGAACAACCCTTGCCATCTCTGCTGGATCGGGAACGGAAGGATCAAATTTCAAAAAGACAGGTTTTTCAGTTCCCTCTTTTACCCCGGAAATAAGTTCTCTAATAAGCGATGGATCATCGGCAACATAATGAGTTGACAACTCAAAGGCATCAGCAAATTTGTCGAATAGTGGGACAAGCTTTCTTAAGTCATCTGGTGAATAGCCCACGCTGACGATTAACGGGAGCGTTGATTTCTTCCTGAAATCTGGGAGAAACTCATTAAGCCACTTTTCAGGTGAGAATTCACTCCAAAGCTCTGTGTTTATTACGAAGTCCCTTTCTGCGATAATGCACGGTCTGGGAACCTTGGCTGCAACCGTCGAAATTGTTTTTGTTACCATTGCACCTACTCCCATCGCCTCTATGGCACGCATCTTTCTCTGGTCACCGGTTAGTGGCCCGGAAGCGGGCATAAGCGGATTCTCTAAAAGAATCCCGGCTATCTCAGCAGCGAGTTTCACCAGGCACCTCCTCAGAACCTTTTCTCAAAAGCTTTGTAAAGCCTTCTAGCCTCTTCGTATATCTCATCTTCATTAACTCTTGTGGGCCTTCCTTCCTCTAGCACTCGTTCACCGCCGACGAAAGCATCACTGACGGCAATGTTATCACATACTCCAAAAAAGAAATGGTCAATGAAGTTTTCAGCATTGATCACAGTCGGGCTCTTGTAATCTAGAAGAATGAAGTCTGCACTGCTCCCTTCCCTTATGGTACCTAGGTTTACACCGAAGATCCTACTTGCGAGATCGTAGTTTGAGCCAAATAGCGAGCGTTCGAGATCACCTGCATGACTAACTATGGGGTCGCGGTAAACATAATGCGGACAAAGGATCAAGAACCTAACATCGTGACATAGATTGAACCCATACCCGTCATTTCCCAGAAGTATCTTTATACCTTCATTGGCAAAGTTTCTCCACTCTGGAAAGCCAACTCCATTGTTCACGTTGGATTGACAGTTTGAGACGATGTATCCTCTTGAATCTTTGACAAGAGCCCTTTCGGAAGATGTTGTGTGGATGCAGTGAGCGTAGATCGAGTTTTCGGTCATCAGTCCTGCCCTGTGAAATCTTTCCAGTACTCTCGAGTCATGAACACTAACTGTGTACTCCTGATCTTCAGGTCCCTCCGCAACATGGACATGTATGGGAATCTTTCCGGCTATCTCTCTTGAAGCAAGAGCCAGTGTTTCTTTAGATAAAGTGAAGGAGGCATGGAGTCCGAATATGCCCTTTCTGAATGCCGAGCTCTCTCTACTGAAATCCAAATTCTCTCTTATCCCCTTATCGCGTCGCTCTGTTCCGTCTCTGTCAGAAACCTCATAAGCTCCACAGTACCTTAGACCGACAGAATTCACAGAAGAAGCGATACCTCGAAGAGAACCCTCTATTGCATTTGGAGAGGAATTGTGGTCAAAGAGAGATGTCACTCCGCTTTTAAGAGATTCTATAGCAGCCACATAGGCTGAGATCTTAAGATCTTCTATTGTTAATGATCTATCCAGTCTCCACCACAATTGCTCAAGTAATTTCGTGAAAGACGAAGGGTTGAACGGAGATACTTTTAAGCCTCTTGCGAACGCTGAATATATGTGAGTGTGGGCATTGACCAGAGATGGCATTAGTAACTTACCTGCGAAACAGAGATTTTCACCCTGAAACTCGCTTTCTCCGGCTGCGACCTTGACTATCTCCCCATTTTCTACCCTTACGAATCCCTTTGGAATGTAATCTCCATCATTCGTAAAAATCGAAACGTCGTTTATCTGCATGTGCCTTTCTCCCAGTGAACATTCTCTCTTTCAATGAAGCGCCCCGAGGCTTTCGTTAAAAGGACTTCACCGTTCTTATAGGCCAGTTTTCCTCTGTGAATTACGGTTTCTACTGAACCTCTAAGTTTCATACCCTCAAACAATGAGTGGTCTGACCCTGTGTACCTTGACCTCGATACCGTGCATTGCACATCTCTATCAACAATGGCGATATTAGCAATGCTTCCTGGAGCCAGAACTCCCCTTTTTGGGAAGAGACCAAAAATCCTCGCTGGATTTGTCGAGAGAAGTGAGGAAACCCTTTTAAGATCACCGTCGAGAATCGTATTGATCGTAGCGAAAGAAATACCCAGCGAGCCCGTACCGTTTGGCATCGTGGAGTAATCGTCTCGATTTTCCCACTTTTCACTATTGAGGAACGGGCAATGGTCTGTTCCAATAGAAGATATCTCTCCATTGCGAAGCGCAGATTGAAGAAGAGCGCGCTCTTGATCTGTCCTTGGTGGAGGGCAGTATGTGTTCAGGTATCCTTGTTCGCTTTTAAGAGGATCATTGTTCAGTAGTAGGTACTGCGGACAGGTTTCAAGTTTCGTGAACCGTCTCCAGCCTAGGCCAAAGGAAGAAAGCGCTTCAACTGTTCTACCACTTGAAAGATGAACGATATATAGCTGTCCCTCTTGTTCCAGTGAGATAAGCGAAAGCATTGCGACTTCGGAAAGCTCGCTAATAGTTGGCCTAAGAGATGAGATATCTCTGTAAGTCGGTCTTGGGAATTCCTTTTCTCTTTCTCTAATTATCTCATCGTTTTCTGAATGGGCCATCAATACAAATCCAAGCTTTCTTGAGAGTGAAAGCAGACTGTAAATCATCCCATCGCTCGAACGCCTACCGGAAGAGCTGTACGTAGTGAAGACCTTTATCGAGGGCATTTTGGCGGCTATTGACGTTCTTGCGATTTCTTCCGCGGAGAAGCTCGGATTGCCAGCTAAGGTTACGTGAAACGTGTAATCTACTCTGCTGTCCTTAGCTGCTTTCATTCGATCCCTCTTAGCAGCTGCAAATTTGGTAAGATCGGAAATTGGATTGAGAAAGTCGATAAGCGTTGTGACCCCACCGCTCAAAGCAAGAGCCGATCCAGATTCAAAGTTATCTGCAGAAGTATATCTTCCCAGAGTCAGACCAAGATGTACATGGGGATCTATGAATCCTGGAAGCAGAAAGAGACCAGAGCAGTCGATACTCTCCTTTGC